>JACIYQ010000274.1 GCA_014359855.1 Parvibaculum sp. | reverse complement strand
GACCAGGCCCTGAATCGAATTGACCGTGTCGAAGCCCATACGCGCCCATGCGAGCGCTTCGTTCAGATAGTTCGAGAATTCCATCTTGTCCCCCTCAAGCGTTACCGACGGGAGAGCCCCTCTCCCGGCATGACGAACCGCCCGGCCACCGCGCAGGTGCCGTCCGTCAAATATCGGGAGAGCCTATCCCAAAATGAGACGAGGTCTAGCGTTTTACGCAGCGAAAAGCTCCGCCTGCGTCGCAAAACCGTCGTAGACACACGAGGCATAACGAGCATTCGTCGCGTGATTCCGGCAAAACGGGCGAGAACCGGGGCGCCGGGTGGTTAATGCGAAGGGCAAGACACGAGGGCCGTTTCGCGGCTGTGCCCTTCGTCAGACGCTGCCGACGGTCCGCAGCCGGATGCGGGGATGGATTTCGTTCTGCGACATGACGAATGTCTGCGGGCGGAAGCGCTCGATGATGGAGCGTACATACGGGCGAACGCCGGGACTGGTGAGCAGAACCGGCACCTCTCCGGCGCGCGCGGCGTCCTCGAAACGGTCGCGCATGGATGCGATGAACTCCTGGAGAACCGAAGGCTGCATGGCGAGCTGCTTTTCCTCTCCCTGTCCGACGAGCGACTCCACGAATGCCTGTTCCCAGCGCGGCGAAAGCGTGACGAGCGGCAAGGCGTTGTCTCCGTCCATATGCGCGGCGCATATCTGACGGGCAAGGCGCGCACGGACATGCTCGGTGATAAGCGTGAGGCTCTGCGTGTGGCCGACCGCTTCCGCAATGCCTTCCATGATCGTCGGCAGGTCGCGGATCGAGATGCGCTCGGTAAGCAGCGTCTGCAGTACACGCTGGATACCCGTCACCGTTATCTGCGAGGGGACGAGATCGTCGACGAGTTTCTTGTGCTCCTTGCCCAGTTCGTCGAGCAGCTTCTGCACCTCCGCGTAGGAGAGAAGGTCGGCCATGTTGTCCTTGATGATCTCGGTGAGATGCGTCGTGAGAACCGTCGGGGGATCGACCACCGTATAGCCGCGGAAGGATGCTTCCTCACGCAAGCCTTCGTCGATCCAGGTCGCGGGCAACCCGAATGCGGGTTCGGTCGTGTGGAGGCCGGGGAGCTGGATTTGACCGCCATGCGGATCCATCACGAGGAGCTGACCGACATAGACGTCGCCTCGACCGGATTCGACCTCCTTCACGCGGATGACATAGCTGTTCGCCTCGATCTGGACGTTGTCCAGGATGCGGACGGAAGGCATGACGAAGCCCATGTCGCTCGCGATCTGCCGGCGCAAGGCCTTGATCTGGTCGGTGAGCTTCTGATGGTCCTTGCCGTTGATGAGCGGCAGCAACGCATAGCCGATCTCAAGGCGCAGCTCATCCATCTTGAGTGCGGTGCTGATCGGTTCCTCGGCCACGGGTTTTGCTTCCGCTTCCTGAGCTTCGGCAAGGTCGGCGTCGTCCTGGCGCTTCTTGCGCGTCTTCGTCAGATAGAAGGCGAGGCCGCCGGATGCACCGGCGAGCAGAAGGAAGGGGATTGCGGGAAGACCCGGCAGAAGCGCCATGGTGCCCATCACGAAGGAGGACATGCCCAGCGCTTGCGGATAGCCCGAAAGCTGATCGAAGAGGGCTTCGTCGGCGGCACCCTCGACACCCGCCTTCGAGACAAGGAGGCCTGCGGCGGTCGAGACGATGAGGGCGGGAATCTGGCTTACGAGGCCATCGCCAACCGTGAGCAGCGTGTAGGTGTGAGCAGCATCGCCAAAGCTCATGCTGTTCTGCGCAACACCGATCACGATGCCGCCGATCACGTTGATGAACGTAATGAGAAGGCCTGCGATCGCATCGCCGCGAACGAACTTCGAGGCGCCGTCCATGGCGCCGAAGAAGGAACTTTCGTTTTCCAGGTTCGTGCGGCGTTCGCGCGCCTGCTTCTCGTCGATGAGACCGGCAGAGAGGTCGGCGTCGATCGCCATCTGCTTGCCGGGCATTGCGTCGAGAGTGAACCGGGCCGCGACTTCCGCGATACGGCCCGAACCCTTGGTGATGACCACGAAGTTCACGATGACAAGGATCGCAAAGACGATGACGCCGATGACGAAGTTGCCTTGCATCACGAAATTGCCGAAGGCCTCGATGACCTTGCCGGCGCTGCCTGTGCCTTCGTGTCCCTGGCCGAGGATAAGGCGCGTGGAAGCGAGATTCAGCGCGAGACGCAACATCGTCGCAATGAGAAGGACAGTCGGAAAGGCGCTGAATTCGAGCGGCTTCTGAATGAAGAGGGCCGTCATCAGCACGAGCACGGAGAATGTGATCGAAATGGCGAGCGAGAAATCGAGCAGGAAGGCAGGCAAGGGCAAGATGAGCACGACGATGATCGCCATGACACCAAACGCGAGGGCGAGATCGCCGCGCTTGGCAAGATCGGCAATCAGGCTACGGGGCGTTATCCCCGAGATGCCGAGACTTCCGAGCATTCCTTTTGCCGGCGCGGCGCTGCTTGCATCACTCATTCATTGAATCCCTGGAACTGCGTTCCTGAAAAGGCGTGGGGTCTGAGAAGTCAGCCGAACTGGGGACGGGCTTCGCCGGGCGTCGGAATCTGGATGCCCTGCTCGCCGTATTCCTTGAGTTTGTTCCGCAGGGTACGGATCGAGATACCAAGGATGTTGGCGGCATGAGTCCGGTTGCCGAAGCAATGGTCGAGCGTCTGGAGAATGAGGTCCTGCTCCACTTCCGCGACCGTTTTGCCGACGAAGGCGCGGGAGGCGGCATCGGCTGCCGCCGCCGCTTTTTGTGCCACGCCGTTGAGAGGCGTGTCGTCGAGCCGCGTTCCGTCCGGCAGACGGATCGCATCGACATCGATCTCGGCAGCGGTGGAAAGAAGTACGGCGCGGTGCATGGTGTTTTCGAGTTCGCGCACATTTCCCGACCAGCGATGCTGACCGAGGAAACGACGAGCTTCCGCCGAAATTACCTTCTGGACGAGGCCGTTCTGCTTTGCGTAGCGAGCCGCGAAATGGTCCGCCAGCGCGACAATGTCGGCTGGCCGCTCCCGCAGGGGCGGGAGCTGAAGATTGACGACATTCAGGCGGTAGAAGAGATCCTCACGGAAACGCCCGGCGCGGGCTTCCGCCTGCAGGTCCCGGTTCGAGGTCGCGATGATGCGGATGTTGACCTTGACGGGTGTCTTGCCTCCGACGCGATCGATCTCGCGCTCCTGGATGGCGCGCAGCAGTTTTGCCTGGAGGCGTATGTCCATCTCGCTGATTTCATCGAGCAGCAGCGTACCGCCATCGGCTTCCTCGAATTTGCCGATGCGCCGGGCGACCGCGCCTGTGAATGCGCCTTTCTCGTGGCCGAAAAGTTCGGACTCCAGCAGATTTTCCGGAATGGCGGCGCAGTTCACCGAGATGAACGGCTTGTCGCGGCGAAGCGAGCGGCTGTGAACGTAGTGCGCGATGACTTCCTTGCCCGTGCCGGACTCGCCGGTGATGAGGATCGATGCCTCGGAGGGAGCAACCTGGTCCGCGAGCTTCACGACCGAAGCCATTTTCTGGTCCTGGAAGACGAGGGCGTGACTTTCCTCGGCGACGGCCGAAAGCACGGCGGCGATGAGGTCCGCGTCGGGCGGCAGCGGAATGTATTCCTTCGCGCCGGCCCGGATGGCGTTCACCGCGGCGCGGGCGTTCGTTTCGACGCCGCAAGCGACAACGGGGATGCAGATGTGCTCGACCTGAAGGCGGGAAATGAGGTTCTCGATGTCCATGGCGACATCGACCATCATCAGATCGGCGCCACGCCCGGAGCGCAGCGTCTCGATCGCCTGGTCGACGGTCTCCGTATGGGTCACCTTGGCGCCCTTCGCCATCGCCATTTTCGTGGCGGTGGAGAGCTGTCCGTTCAGGGTTCCGACGATCAGAAGGCGCATGTGCGGCTCCTCTACTTTCTTTGTCTC
>JACIYQ010000273.1 GCA_014359855.1 Parvibaculum sp. | reverse complement strand
GGTTTCGAGAGCGCGAAGCATGTCGCGCTCGCGGTTCGAGCCGGGAAAGACGACGACGCCGGACTTCATGCTCACTGCTCGTCGATCTCCACCGCGTAGTTTTCGATCACCGTGTTCGCGAGAAGCTTCTTGCTCATCTCGTCAAGCGCGGCCTTTGCCTTTGCAGGGTCGGTCTCGTCGAGCTCAACCTCGAAGAGCTTGCCCTGGCGCACGCTTGCGACGCCCGAAAAGCCGAGAGAGCCGAGTGCTCCCTCGATTGCCTTGCCCTGCGGGTCGAGAACGCCGTTCTTCAGCGTGACCTTGATGCGCGCCTTCATACTTCCTCGTCTTCCTTCATTTGTCATTGCCGGGCCCTCCTTCAATTTCAAGGATGCCGGCAATCCAGGGGCCGCTTGCTCTGAACGTGCGGCTCTGGATGCCCGGATCAAGTCCGGGCATGACGTCCGCCTGTGGCGAACGTCATTTCACCAGCGTGGGGCCGCCACGGCGCTTCGGCTCGTTCTCCACGAGCACGCCGAGCCGCCGCGCAACTTCCTGATAGGCTTCCACCAGTCCGCCCATGTCGCGGCGGAAGCGGTCCTTGTCGAGCTTGTCGTTGGTCCGGATGTCCCACAACCGGCAGCAATCGGGGCTGATCTCGTCGGCCAGCACCACGCGCACCATGTCGCCTTCGTAGAGACGGCCGAACTCGACCTTGAAGTCGACGAGACGGATGCCGACGCCAAGGAAGAGGCCGGTCAGGAAGTCGTTGATGCGCAGAGCGAGCGCCATCATGTCGTCGATTTCCTGCGGCGTCGCCCAGCCGAAGGCCGTGATGTGCTCTTCGGAGACCATCGGGTCGTGCAACTCGTCGTTCTTGTAATAGAACTCGATGATCGAGCGCGGCAGCATCGTGCCTTCCTCGATTCCGAGACGCTTCGACAGCGACCCGGCCGCCACGTTCCGTACCACCACCTCGCAGGGGATGATCTCGACTTCGCGGATCAACTGCTCGCGCATGTTGAGCGAGCGGATGAAGTGCGTCGGTACGCCGATTTCATTCAGCCGCGTGAAGATGAACTCGGAGATGCGATTGTTGAGAACGCCCTTGCCTTCGATGGTGGCGCGCTTCGTCGCGTCAAAGGCAGTCGCGTCGTCCTTGAAGTGCTGGATCAGCGTGCCTGGCTCCGGGCCTTCATACAGCACCTTGGCCTTGCCTTCGTAAACGCGTCTGCGCCGGCTCATGTCGTGATTCCAATCGGTTAGCCCGGAGAGCGACTCCGGGGCTTGGGTATCGCTCCGCACGGATTCGAGGGCCGCTCGATGCGGGAAGGAGAACCGGGGGCGGCTGCGGAATCGGCTCTCCGGCGTGCGCAAGGTAACGCAAGGCCAGATGCGATACAATGAGCCTTTGTTGCGCCGCACGCCCGGAAAAAAGCACCCGAAAATCAGTAGCTTAGCCATTTCGTCGCAATGGCCCCTCCGGCGTCCGATCGCGGTTGATTTGACGGAAATGGACAGCTATGCCTAAGGCCAATTCCCTGCTGGCGGGGCCGGTACGCATCCCGGGCGGCCTTAGCCGGAATTTTTGAACGGAGAGACCTCATTCATGTCCACCTTCGACAAGCGCGGAGACGGTTTCGAGAAGAAGTTCGTCCATGACGAGGAGATGCGCTTCAAGGCCAATGCGCGCCGCAACAAGCTGCTCGGCCTCTGGGCGGCGGAAAAAATGGGGATCGGTGGCGATGCCGCCGCCGAATATGCGCAGGAAGTCGTCGCGGCCGATTTCGAGGAAGCGGGCGACGAAGACGTCTTCCGCAAGATCCGGCGAGACTTCGACGCCAAGGGCGTCGACCAGTCCGATCACCAGATCCGCCGGACGATGGCCGAACTGATGGACGAGGCGATCCGCCAGCTTCAGAGCTGAGGCTGGCTCTCGAAAATCGAGATACAGCCAAGCAGAAGGATGTCGTCGGGGCCTGAGCCTTCCATGGGCAGGTGGACGAATTCGAGCTGCAGGAAATCGCGGTCCACGCCGTGAATGCGCCCATGCGTGACATGGACGCGGCGCTCTTCCGTTACCATGCGGTAGATGCCGGCGTTATGCGCCACATGGGCCGGGTGGTAGAAGCCTGAGATGGAGAGCCCCGTCGGGTCGAAATCGAGCCAGCGCGTCAGATGCGTGCCGACCACCCGGAGCCGCCAGTCCTCGCCGTCCTGACCGATCCGCTCGAGAACGAAGATGCTCGGCAGCAGGGGGGCGGTTTCGCGGCAGGGGAGGTTCGCGCGGCCGAGCAGGCGTCCGTTGCCGCTGTGCTTCTTCCAGAAGGCAATGAGATTGCGCGACTGCGGATGCGCGGCCGTCCCGACCGGAACCACACTGGTTTCGATCCGCCGCGCGGCGCCTTCCGTTCCCCTTGCCGCATATGCCTGGTGTTCCGCGAACATCTTTCGGGCCTTTGCGTCCGTCGCGCCGCCCCTCGCGGGCGCGTCCCGCCAATTTCACCGCAAACGCTATAAGATGCCGTTAATAGGCTTCTTTTGATCTTTCTGTGGTTCACACGGCGGCGCCGGTGAGCGTTGCGGCAAAGGCTGCGGCGGCGGTTTCTCTGGCATTTTCCTCGTTGAGGCCGGGAATCCCGTTTGCTGCGGATTAGCGCATCCGGTGCATGGCTGCCCATGCCACGGCCTCGATGGCGAGGAGCGCTTTGCGATCGGCCTCAATGACGGAACGATCAAATGGGAGAGTGTCCTCGGCACGGTACGCGACCTTGCGCCCGTTCCCCTGCCGTGGAAGACGGGCACGCCGAACTTCGGCGGCCCGGTCGTTACCGCCGGAGGCCTCGTCTTCATTGGTGCCGCGATGGACAATTATCTGCGGACCTTCGATGCAACCTCGGGCGAGGAATTGTGGAAGGGCCGTCTTCCCGCGGGCGGGCAGGCAACGCCCATGACCTATGAATGGGAGGGGCGGCAATATGTCGTTATCGCGGCCGGCGGCCACGCCCGCGCCACGACGAGGCTCGGCGGCTATGTGATGGCCTTCGCGCTACCGGAATAGGGTCAGGCAGAAGGCTGCCATTCGTTCCGATCGTGCGAAAAGAAAACCCGCGCGGGCTGGAGCGATTTGAGACGGCGGATCGATGCGTAGTAGATATCGACCATGCCATCATGCGCCTCCGCCGGATCGCCGCCCGCTTCGAATTCGGCGGCGGTATAGGCGAGCTGCGCACCAGCGATTACGGGGCCGGACGGGGTTTCGACGGCAAGCGACTGGTGGCCCGGCGTATGGTCCGGCGTGAAGAGAAGCGTGACGCCGGGTGCAATTTCGCAGTCGCCATCGACCTTATGGACGAGGACACCTTCCGGCGCGATCCAGCCTTCAACCGTGTAGCGTGGCATCCGTGCCGCGTCGTGCTCGCGGGATTGCATATAGACGGGTATGCCGGGGAACAGATGGTTATTGCCGCAGTCGTCGAAATGCAAATGCGAGTTCACGACGATATCGATATCCGCGCGTGACGCTCCTGCGATGACCAGAGCGGCGTCAATGCTGGTCCTGTTCGCGCGGTAGAGGTCATCGAGAAACGCGTTACCGTCGCCCATGCCGGTATCCACCAATATTGTCATTCCGGCATTTCGCACAAGATAGGCAAAAACCTCGATGTTCGAGCCCGCCGCCGGGTGTCCTGCCGGGGCGATCGATGTCGCCATGTGCAAGCGGTTGATCCGAGGCTGTTGCATTTGTCTGGTTTAGCGCAATAAGCGTCCTCCGGACACGGCAATCCGGGCCGACCTGACCCCAGTTCCAGAATGTCCCTTCGGCGCAGGAGGAAAGCGACAAGTTCGTGAAGGGCAGAAAGTAGGCCGTCAGGCCGCCGCTTCCTTCACCTTCAGCCGGGAGGCGATCTGTTCGAGGGAGAGGAGGTGGTTCCCCTCCTTCACCGGATCGTAAACCGTCACGTTCAGGGCACGGAGCGTCTTGCGGACGATCGTCCTCGTTTCGGGATGCTCGTCGAAGTCGATCACGTTGACGCAGGCCGTGTTCTGGTCGAGCGCGGCGAAGGTCGAAAGCCCGGTGCCGAGCGCCCAGCCAATGACGAGCCGGTTGATGCCGCCATGCGCAACGAGGGCGAGCGTGTCCCAGTCGGGTTCGGCGATCACCGTTTCGAGCGCGGAGACGACGCGCGCGTTCACGTCCTCGAAGCTGTCGCCGCCATTGTAGCGCGCGCCCGGCACATGCGCGTCGCGGAAGGAATAGGCGATGTCGTTGAGGTCGGTGACGGCATTGCGGAAGGCCGGGTCGCCGCGCAGTTCGACGAAATGATCGAGCGGCTCGATTTCCAGACCGCGCCCTTCGAGGATGAGGCGCGCCGTTTCGAGCGAACGGGGGAAGCTCGAACTCACGGCCCGGTCGAAGGGGATGTTCGCCAGCGCCTTGCCGGTCAGGCTCGCCTGTTCGCGGCCCCAATCCGTCAGCGGTACGGCGGAGGCATCAGCCACGCGGTTGCCCTTGTCGTCCACATAGGACACGTCGCCATGCCGAAACAGATAGATGCGGCGGCGGCGCGAGCCATCGAAAGCAGTACGAAGCATGGAAACTCCCGGAAGTCAGAATGCCGATGCCGCGCAGTATAGGGCGGAATGTGACGGAGGGGTGAAGCCTCTCAGGGCGCGATCAGATCGACAGTGGGAAAATAATTTCCGTAGCGGCCCCTGTCTCTCGTCAGCAAAGGCACCGCAGCAACAGCGGCATGTGCGCCGATGAAGAAATCGGGAAGCACGCCAGTGCGCGTTCCACCGCGTTTTTTGTAGTCGCGGAAGGCCTTGCCGGCAAGAAAGAGGGCGGGACGCGGAATGTCGAGCACAGCAATGCCTGCCGCATCGAGAAAGTTATCCGTTTCCTCGATGCGCGCAAAACCGATGGAAAGCTCGGCATATATGACGGTATTGATCGCAAGACGGTCTCGGGCGGCGGCGACTTCCAACTGGCGTTGGGACCAGTCGGCCCAGTTGGGATCGTCCTGGACGAGGTCGAGCAGCACATTTGTGTCGACCAGAATCAAGGCTTCAACTTTCGCCCCGCGTGAGAGCCATGATCTCCTCCGTGCTCATCTTTACGGTCGCCGTTCCACGAAGGCGCGCGAAGGGACTTTTTTTCGGGCTGCGTTTGCGTCCTGCCGTCGTCAGCAGAAAGCGGCCGTCTTCCGTTGGCTCGAACTGGACCTCGGTGCCCGGCTTGATCCCGAGACGGTCGCGAACCGTTTTGGGAATGGTGACCTGCCCCTTGCTCGTGACTACTGTGCCCATGACAACCTGCCTTGGAAGTATTACTTCGAATATGAGGGTAATACTTTTCTTGGCGCCAAGCAAGGGGAGCCAGTTTACTCCGCCGCTTTCCCCTTTGCCGCCGCCATCGCCTCTTTCCCGAACACCCGGGCGAAGATCGTATCCACATGCTTCGTGTGGTAGCCGAGGTCGAAGCGTTCCTCGATTTCGGCGTCGCTGAGATATTTCTTCACGTCCGCATCGGCCTTGAGGAGTTCGAGGAAATTGCCTTCCCCGCGCCAGACCGGCATGGCGTTGCGCTGCACGAGGCGGTAGGCGTCCTCGCGGCTCGCGCCCTTCTGCGTCAGCGCCAGCAGCACGCGCTGCGAGTGGACGAGCCCGCCCAGCCTGTCGAGGTTCTTCTGCATCTGCTCGGGGTAAACGAGCAGCTTGTCGATGACGTTTGTGAGGCGGACCAGTGCGAAATCGAGCGTCACCGTCGCGTCCGGGCCGATCATGCGCTCGACGGAGGAGTGCGAGATATCGCGCTCATGCCAGAGCGCGACGTTTTCCATCGCCGGAATGCTCATGCCGCGCACGAGGCGGGCGAGGCCCGTCAGATTCTCGGTCAAGACCGGGTTGCGCTTGTGCGGCATGGCCGACGAGCCCTTCTGGCCTTCGGAGAAGAACTCCTCGGCTTCCAGAACTTCCGTGCGCTGAAGATGGCGGATTTCCGTCGCCAGCCGTTCGATGGACGAGGCGATGACGCCGAGCGTCGCGAAAAACATGGCGTGCCGGTCGCGCGGGATCACCTGCGTCGAGACGGGTTCGACCTCGAGGCCGAGCGCCTTGGCGACATGTTCTTCCACGCGCGGGTCGATATTGGCGAAGGTGCCGACCGCGCCCGAAATCGCGCAGGTCGCGATTTCCTTGCGCGCGTTGACGAGCCGTTCGCGGCAGCGCGTGAACTCGGCATAGGCTTCCGCCATCTTGAGGCCGAAGGTCACAGGCTCGGCATGGATGCCGTGGCTGCGGCCGATGCAGACCGTGTCCTTGTGCTCGAAGGCGCGGCGCTCGATGGCGGCGAGCAGCCCGTCCATGTCGTTGAGCAGAATGTCGGAGGCGCGGGCGAGTTGCACGTTGAGGCAGGTATCGAGCACGTCCGACGAGGTCATGCCCTGATGGACGAAGCGCGAATCCTCGCCGATGAATTCCGCCAGATGCGTGAGGAAGGCGATGACGTCGTGCTTCACCTCGCGCTCGATCTCGTCGATCTTGGCGACGTCGAACACGGCCTTGTCGCCGCGCTCGCGGATGTTCTTCGCGGCGTCCTTCGGGATCACGCCGATCTCGGCCAGTGCCTCGCAGGCGTGGGCCTCGATCTCGAACCAGATGCGGAACTTCGTGTCGGGTTCCCAGATAGCGACCATTTCCGGTCGCGAATAGCGCGGGATCATCAGACGCCTCGTGGAATTGGAAGGAACGGGCAGGGTGTAGCACCTGGACACCCGGCGCTCAATAGCAGGCCGGGGTGGGCCGGAAAGTGCCCGAATCTCTTTCATTTCCCTTGGTTGCCGGGTTACCCTATCTCTAACGGGCTTGACCCTGACGAGGTGCTCGAACCCTGGACCGTGGGGCTCGCCGCGCAGTACGACGCCAGGCCCGGCGACGCGATGGAAAAGGCGCTCGCGCATTTCGCGAAAGCGACGGCGGAGACCAACGCCTTCATGGAAGGCTATGACGTCTGGCTCACGCCGGTTCTTTCGTCCGCGCCGCCGAAGCTCGGGCAGCAGGCGCCGGCCGTCGCCTTCGACACGCTTTACGAACGCACCGTGGAGTATGTGAGCTACACGCCGCTTCACAATGCCGCCGGTACGCCGGCCATGTCCGAGCCGCTGTCCTGGAACGATGCGGGGCTTCCCATCGGCTCGCAATTCGCCGCTTCTCTCGGCGGAGAAAAGGTCCTCTTCGAACTCGCCTTCGAACTTGAACAAGCGCGTCCGTGGGCGGACAAATATGCGCCGGTGTTTGCGGGGTAGGCCCCTCACCCCTCCGCTGGCGCTGGCTCTCTCCCTCTCGTCATCGGGGAGAGGGAAGGGGTCCGGCCACGACGTCCTTGACGGCTTGATGACAATACCGTGACGGTGCGCCGCGTTTATTCCCGCAGGGTCGCTTCGGAGGAGCGGCGCGAGGCACCATTGCCCACTGATGAACGGCAATGATCGCGCCGCTTGCGATTTCTCATAAGGGAGGTGAGCGGGCGCGCTGCATTGCATCTGCGGGCTATGGGGATAATTTTCATTCCGCCGGTTTGTGACAGCGCCGGCCGGGCTTATCCCCGGCCCAATGGCGCACCCTGGAATGTGCCGCTGTGCCAGTGTGGATGTCGTCCGTTGCGGGGATTTTTGGGGCCGGGCACGGCAGCGGGAGAAGACCTGCATTTATCCCCGCTCTTCGGTTCCGCTGGAGGATATCTCCGTCGTTTTTGACACTTCGATGGCATTTCAATGACAGTCGGGCCGAAACGGGGCTATTTATCCCCGCCTTCCGCCATGTAACTCCGTATGCGGAATTAATTACATAAGCCCCAGCGAACGGAAGCTCGCATGGCGCCCCTTGCCGACCACGAGGTGGTCGTGGACCTCGATGCCGAGGGGCTTTGCGGTGTCGACGATCTGGCGCGTCATTTCCACATCGGCGTTGGAAGGGGTGGGGTCGCCGGAGGGGTGGTTGTGGACGAGGATGAGGGCGGAGGCATTGAGCTCCAGCGCGCGCTTCACGACCTCGCGCGGGTAGACGGGGGTGTGGTCGACCGTTCCCTTCTGCTGCACTTCGTCGGCGATCAGGACGTTTTTGCGGTCGAGGAAGAGGATGCGGAACTGCTCGGTCGGGTTATGCGCCATGGAGGCGGAGCAATAGTCGATGAGCGCGTCCCAGGAACCGATCACTTCCTTCTTCAGCACCTTGGATTGCGTGAGCCGCAATCCCGTTTCGCGGACGACGCGGAACTCCGTGAGGATCGCATCGGACACGCCTTTCGTTTCGCGCAGCCGTGCGGGCTCGGCGTTGATGACTTCGGAAAAGCCGCCGAAGCGCGCGATCAGCTTCTTCGCGAGCGGTTTCACGTCGCGGCGCGGTATGGCGCGAAAGAGAATGAGTTCAAGGAGTTCGTAGTCGGGCAGGGCACCGGGCGATTTCAGGAAGCGCTCGCGCAGGCGTTCGCGGTGGCCCGCATAATGCGGCTTTCCCTCGCCCTCGCCCCCGTCCCCCATGGGCGCGCGCCCGCTTCAGGCGTAGGGCGGGCAGTCGCGGCCCGCCGGCGACTTGGTGAAAATCTCGCAGCCCTCCGCCGTGACGCCGATCGAATGTTCGAACTGCGCGGAGAGCGAACGGTCGCGCGTCACCGCCGTCCAGCCGTCGGAAAGGATTTTCACACCCGGCTTGCCGAGATTGATCATCGGCTCGATGGTGAAGAACATGCCTTCCTTCAGCATCGCGCCCTGGCCCTTGCGGCCGTAATGGAGGACGTTCGGGGCGTCGTGGAAGACGCGGCCGAGGCCGTGGCCGCAGAATTCGCGCACGACGGAGCAACGCTGGCCCTCGGCATATTCCTGGATGGCATGGCCGATATCGCCAAGCGTCGCGCCGGGCTTCACGGCGGCGATGCCGCGCATCAGGCTTTCATAGGTCACGTCCACCAGGCGCTGCGCCTTGCGGGGGGCTTCGCCCGCGAAATACATGCGGTTCGTGTCGCCGTGCCAGCCGTCGAGAATGTAGGTGACGTCGACATTCACGGCATCGCCATCCCGCAGCACGCGGTCGCCGGGAATGCCGTGGCAGACGACATGGTTGATGGAGGTACAGCAGGACTTGCGAAAACCTCGATAATTCAGGGGCGCGGAATAGGCGCCGTGGTCCATGCCGAAGTCGAAAACGAGCCGGTCGATGCGATCCGTCGTGATGCCGGGCCGTATTTCATCCACCAGCAGGTCGAGCGCCTGCGCGGCGAGGCGGCCGACACGGCGCATGCCCGCGAAGGCTTCTGCGTCGTGAATCTTGATCCGCCCGATATTGCGGTCCGGGGCGTCGAGGGCGTCTGTATAGCTCATGGGTTCTTTCGCAAGGGCTTCCGTCGGGTTCTTGCCCCTAACATAGTGCCCGGCGGTCCCATTTGAAAGCCGGGGCTCCGCGGCGCTATTCTGGCGCAAACCGAACCCGAGGATCCCTTCCCATGCCGGAAAGCGCCGCTGCCCCTTCGTCCGCGAAAGCCGTCACGGCCTGCGTGCTGCTGATCGGCGACGAAATCCTGTCCGGCCGGACGCGGGATTCGAACCTGGCCTATATCGCCTTGCACCTGAACAAGATCGGCGTGCAGGTGCGCGAGGCGAGGGTCATACCCGATATCGAGGAGACGATCGTCGCGACGGTGAACGAGGTCCGGGCCCGCTACGACTATGTTTTCACGACGGGGGGCATCGGCCCCACGCATGACGACATTACAGCGGACGCCGTCGCGAAGGCCTTCGGCGTCGGCATCGGCTATCACCCGGAGGCGGTGAAGATCCTCGACGAGCACTACAAGGCGACGGGCGGCGAGTTCACCAAGGCGCGCATGCGCATGGCGCGGCTGCCGGAGGGCGCCACCATGATCGAAAACCCCTTGAGCAAGGCGCCGGGCTTCCAGATCGGCAATGTTTTCGTGATGGCGGGCGTGCCCATGGTCATGCAGGTCATGCTGGACAGCCTGACGGACCGCCTCGAAGGCGGCGCCACCATGCAGAGCCGCACGGTGACGGGCCAGATCGGCGAGGGCACCATTGCCGAAAAGCTGGGCGACCTGCAGGCCCGCCACCCGGAGGTCGGCATCGGCAGCTACCCCTATTATCGCGGCAAGACCTTCGGCACGAGCATCGTCATGCGGGCCACCGATTTGAAGGCGCTCGATATCGTGGCCGGAGAGGTGGTGGCGCTGATGCGGGAATTCGGCGTCGAACCGGCGATGGGCGACCCTTCCTGAGAAGGCCCGAAAAGCGGGGATTTCCGTTTCATATCTGCGACATTTCCCCGCAACATTACAAAAGTTTCAGCCTTTCCGCGGCTTGCGCGCGATACAATTTTCATCGAACCGACTAGAGTTTCCCGCATGAAGGTCTGTCGGCGGCTCACGGCGAAACTGCGCACGGGAGCACGGCAGAAGGGGGAACAGGCTTCGACCTGAAAAGGCCTGAGAACGAAATTTGGGGTCAAGGTGATCCGGAGGGAGAAAACGAAATGAAGAAATCCATCGCTGCTCTGGGTATGGCCGCGGGCGCTGCGATGATGCTCTCGAGCGCTGCTTCCGCCCTCGATTCCAGCTTCGACGCCATGTCGAAGGCCGGTACGCACAAGTTCTATGTGTGGTGCACGGGCGGCGCCGACAGCGAGCAGACCGCCGAAGGCGCGAACGCCAAGGAAGCCCAGGCGACGCTCGCCGCTTCCGCCGGCGGTAACTGCTGGCCGGTCTGGCAGGGCCTCGAAGGCTGATTGCCACTCAGGTTTTCGAATGAAGACGGCGGTCCCGAGGGGTCGCCGTTTTTCTTTGTGCCGCAACGCTCAAGCAGGCATATCTGACCGCAGGCGGACGTGGTGAAATGGTAGACACAAGGGACTTAAAATCCCTTTCGGGTAACCGAGTGTGGGTTCGAGTCCCACCGTTCGCACCATCTATGTGCACAAGCATGTGCCACCGGGAGGGGACCGTATCGTGGTGAAGATATACGATCATCTTCTAGTGTTTCCGTCTGAGGAAGCTGCCTTCAATACGTTAAGTTCGAAACGCATCGTTACAAACGGCGGTGCGCTTCCCCTCGTGGACCCAACAGCCGAAGACGGAAAGTGGAACAATCAATCCACCTCGGTTGCGGACATTTCAGTATCTCTTCGACTGTTCGGTAAGCCGGAGATTGTGGCGCCGGGCTTTCGACTACTCGTGGGAGATACGGTGCCTAACGATAACATATGGAACCTCTATCCAGGCGTCTGCGAGTTTGTCGCTGATAGGCAAGCGGCGTGCGATGGAGGAGAGTTTATTTTGAAGGCGCGTGCAGGAAGGGCTGTTCATGCAGTGCTCTTCTCACCTGTGATAGCGGGAAGCTGCTATCCCGACCGAGTGAAAGATAGCTTCGCACATCTGCTGACTGAGCTGCTTGCATTAGTACCCACAAAAATTCCACGCGAATCTATAGAAGCGGTCGAGCGTCACATCGCTGTTCCCGTCGGTGAACTCGATAGACTGGCCAGCGACATTGAAAAGGCTTTGCCGCTCATCGCCAACTCAAACCAGATTGAGCCGGTTCAGCAGGAGTTTCTGGGGCATCTGCTAAGAGAAGGCATTCGGTACTTACGCTCTCATCCCTTGCAGGTGGCGACGGCGGTACTGCTATACCTGATCGGGAACCCGCTCTACGCGGCGTATTGCTCGGTTATCGAAGACCTGTCCAAGCCGCTTTTCCTTCAGTGCATAGAAACGCTTTTGACGATCCTTGGAGCGGCACTCGCCTGAGGCTAATGTGACATGTGACGAAGCGACGAATTGTTGCCGATAGTGTTGCGGCAACTGCAACATGTTGCGCGCTAAGGGTCGCAGAAACTCGGCTAACTAATTGAAATCACTTGCGCGTGCATTTTAAACAAGGGACTTAAAATCCCTTCGGGTAACCGAGTGTGGGTTCGAGTCCCACCGTCCGCACCAGCTTTCGCGCCGCTCAGGCGTGCGCGGGCTCGTGGTAGAGCGCCTCGGCGGGGCGGCTCTCGTCTTCCCTGAGGGCGGGGTCGAAGGTGTAGAGCGTCGAGCAATAGCCGCAGACGATCTCGTTTTCGCGGCCCATGTCGAGGAAGACATGCGGATGGTCGAAGGGCGGCAGCGCGCCGATGCATTCGAACTCCTTCACGCCGATGCGAATCTCGCGGACGCCCGCCTCGTTGCAGAATTTCGGTGTCTTGCCGCCCGCCATGTCGCGCACTCCCTGATGCCGGAAACCACCGGAAACTAGAGCGCGCCGGTCCCCTTCGCAAGCGCTTCGAGGCACG
>JACIYQ010000272.1 GCA_014359855.1 Parvibaculum sp. | reverse complement strand
ATGGCGACGGAAATTCGAGTACCCACGCTCGGCGAATCGGTGACGGAAGCCACCGTCGCGCAGTGGTTCAAGAAGCCTGGCGATGCGGTGCAGGCGGATGAACCTCTCGTCGAACTCGAAACGGACAAGGTGACGGTGGAAGTCCCCGCTCCGGCAGCAGGCGTGCTCTCCGAGATCATCGCCAAGGACGGCGAGACGGTCGAAGTCGGTGCGTTGCTCGGCCAGATCGGTGAGGGCAAGGGCGCAGCAGCGCCCGCTCCGAAGAAAGAGGAGCCGAAAAAGGCGGAGGCCAAGCCCGAGCCCCGAAAGGAAGAACCGAAGAAGCAGGAAGCGGCGGCACCGTCCAAGCCTGCCGACGCCGAACCCTCGCCCGCAGTGCGCCGCGTTGCCGCCGAAAGCGATCTCGACGTGTCGAAGATCGAAGGTACGGGCAAGGGCGGCCGGGTCACGAAGGCCGACGCCGAGGACGCGGCGGCTTCCGCGAAGTCCCAACCGCAGGCGAAAGCACCAGAGCCGGCCGTGCGTGCACCCGCGCCTGCCGACCGGGGCGCGCGCGAAGAGCGCGTGAAGATGACGCGGCTGCGCAAGACGATCGCGACACGCCTCAAGGAAGCGCAGAACACGGCGGCCATGCTCACCACCTTCAACGAGGTGGACATGAGCGCGGTCATGGCGCTGCGCTCGCAATACAAGGACATCTTCGAGAAGAAGCATGGCGTGCGCGTCGGCTTCATGGGCTTCTTCGTGAAGGCCTGTATTCATGCGCTGCACGAGATTCCGGCCGTCAACGCAGAGATCGACGGCGAGGAACTCGTCTACAAGAACTACTACAATATCGGCGTGGCCGTCGGCACGGAACGCGGGCTGGTCGTTCCCGTCGTTCGCGATGCGCAGGAGCTGTCGATTGCCGATATCGAAAAGACGATCAACGATTTCGGCCGCCGCGCGCGCGACGGTGCGCTCAAGCTGGAAGAGCTGCAGGGCGGCACCTTCACCATCTCGAATGGCGGTGTCTACGGCTCGCTCATGTCGACGCCGATCCTGAATGCCCCGCAATCCGGCATTCTCGGCATGCACAAGATCCAGGAGCGGCCGATGGTGATCGACGGGAAGATCGAAATCCGTCCGATGATGTATCTCGCGCTTTCCTACGATCACCGGATCGTCGACGGCAAGGAAGCGGTCACCTTCCTCGTTCGCGTCAAGGACGTGCTGGAAGACCCGCAGCGCCTGCTGCTCGATCTCTGAGGTAAGTCAATGGCTGATGCATTCGACCTTGTGGTGATCGGCGCGGGCCCCGGCGGCTATGAATGCGCGATCAAGGCAGCGCAACTTGGCCTCAAGGTCGCGGTGGTGGAAAAGCGCGACCGGCTCGGCGGCACCTGTCTCAATGTCGGCTGCATTCCCTCCAAGGCCATGCTCCACGCTTCCGAACTTTTTCACGAGGCGGGGACGAGCTTCGAGGACATGGGCATCGAGGTGCCGAAGCCGAAACTCAACCTGAAGCAAATGCTCGCCTTCAAGGACGAGGCGATCGACGGCAACACCAAGGGCATCGAGTTCCTCTTCAAGAAGAACAAGATCGAATGGGTCAAGGGCGAGGGACGGATCGGCGCACCCGGCAAGGTGAGCGCCGTCGGCCGCACGCTCGAAACGAAAAACATCGTGATAGCGACGGGCTCCGATGTCGCCAAGCTGCCGGGTGTCGAGATCGACGAGAAGACGGTCGTCTCCTCGACCGGTGCGCTTGAGCTCGACAAGGTGCCGGGCAAACTTCTCGTCGTCGGTGGCGGCGTGATCGGTCTCGAGCTCGGTTCCGTCTGGGGCCGTCTTGGCGCGGAAGTGACCGTGGTCGAATTCCTCGACAATATCCTCCCCGGCACGGATGGCGAGGTTGTGAAGAATTTCACCCGCACGCTGAAGAAGCAGGGCTTCTCCTTCAAGCTCGGCACGAAGGTGACGAAGGTCGAAAAGGCGAAGTCCGGCGTCAAGGTGAGCGTCGAGCCGGCGAAAGGCGGCGAGGCGGAAGTCCTCGATGCC
The DNA here is from genome assembly GCA_014359855.1 of Parvibaculum sp. Classification (GTDB taxonomy): domain Bacteria; phylum Pseudomonadota; class Alphaproteobacteria; order Parvibaculales; family Parvibaculaceae; genus Parvibaculum. The sequence continues at coordinate 1,677 of JACIYQ010000272.1, read as the reverse complement.
GATATCGTGCTCGTGGCCATCGGCCGCGTCGCCTATACGCAGGGGCTCGGCCTCGACAAGCTGGGCGTTGCGACCGACAAGCGCGGCCGCGTCGAAGTCGATGCGTCGTTCAAGACGAATGTCGACGGCATCTATGCGATCGGCGACGTGATCGCGGGGCCAATGCTCGCGCACAAGGCGATGGAAGAAGGCGTCGCGCTTGCCGAACGGCTTGCGGGGCATTACGGCGCGGTCAATTACGATGTCATTCCGGGTGTCGTCTACACCTCGCCGGAAGTCGCCTCCGTGGGCAAGACGGAGGAACAGTTGAAGGAAGCGGGCATCGACTACAATGCCGGCAAGTTTCCTTTCACCGCGAATGGACGTGCAAAAGCGAACAAGACGACCGAAGGCTTCGTCAAGATTCTCGCCGACAAGAAGACCGACCGTGTGCTCGGCGTCCACATCATCGGCGTTGGCGCGGGCGAGCTGATCGCGCAGGCGGTCGTCGCGATGGAGCTGTCGTCGAGTTCGGAAGACATCGCCCGCATGTGCATCGCGCATCCCACCATGTCGGAGGCGGTGAAGGAAGCCGCGCTCGCGGTTACGGGATCGCCGATCCATATGTAGGCGGCGTCAATGGCGGCGCTGCGCCTTGTCGTAAACTTCCAGCAGCCGCGCCGCATCGACCTCCGTATACATCTGCGTCGTCGACAGGCTCGCATGGCCGAGCAGTTCCTGGATCGCGCGCAGGTCGCCGCCGCCCGCAAGCAGATGCGTCGCAAAGCTGTGGCGCAGGGCATGCGGTGTTGCCGTTTCGGGAAGGGCGAGCCGCCGCCGCAGTCCGATCATCGTTTCGCGCACCTGCCGCTGGCCGAGCCGCTTTCCTCTCGCGCCGACGAAGAGCGGGTCGCTTCCCGCAAGTCCGAAGGGGCAGAGCCTCAGATAGGCTTCCACCGCTTCGCGTGCGGCGGGCAGCACGGGAACGATGCGTTCCTTGTTGCCCTTGCCGGTGATGCGGAGCGTCTCCTTCAGCGGCGCCTCGCGCCGGTCGAGCCCGAGCGCTTCCGATACGCGAAGACCGCAGCCATAGAGAAGCGTCAACACCGCAATGTCGCGTGCGGCGATCCATGGATTGTCGGGAGCGGTTTCGGCTTCGTCCAGAAGATTTCGCGCGCCCTTCACCGTCAACGGCTTCGGCAACGCATGCGGCAGCTTCGGCGAGCGCAGCGCCGTCGCCGATGCGTTGGACAAGACGTTCGAACGGTCCAGGAACCGGAAGAAGGAGCGGACGCTCGAAATCAGCCGTGCGATCGAGCGGCTTTGCAGGCCTTCGTTACGGCGATGGCTGACAAAGGCGCGGAAGTCGCGTGTTTGGAGGGCGGCGAGCGCGTCGAGACTGGCGGGTCCACCCAGATGATCGACGAGGAATTCGAAGAAGCGCGTGAGGTCGCGGTGATAGTTCACCAGCGTCGCCTCGCTCATGCGGCGCTCGCCCATCAGATGGGCATACCAGTTCCGGATTTCCGTTCGTGCGTCCGGGGCTGCGGGGATCGCCCTCGCGGCTTCGTCCGGCGCGGGAGCGCCGCTCAACGCGCGGGCGGCAGATCGAGCCATTGGCGCACGCAGCGCTCGACGACATTGGCGAGGAATTCCAGCAGGTCCACTGCCTGATCGGGGTGAAACTGCTCGGGATCG
>JACIYQ010000271.1 GCA_014359855.1 Parvibaculum sp. | reverse complement strand
TTGAATTGGGCTGTGTTCGTGGACAACGACGACCTAGTTGAAAGAATAGTTGAACGGGCAGCCGACCCGAGGGATTTCATAACGGAGCCGGAGCGTCATGTTGCTGTTCTAGACTATTTGAATAGGCATCTTGCTTTCGACGGGTTGAAACTTGAGACGATCGGAAACCGTGTACAGTTGTCAGCTCTAACTGATAGGCCGCGCGTGGTTGAGGCGTTGTCCGCCGCTGCAGCAAGGATCGATTTTGACACCGTTAGCCGAGATATTGAGCGCGCGCTGCGCGCTGCAGATGACGACCCAGAAATTGCTGTTACGTCAGCGTGCGCGCTTGTTGAGAGCGTGTGCCGTTCCATCCTTGTGGAGATAGGCACAGAGTTGCCAGCTAAGCAGGATATTAATGGTCTGTATCGTGCCGTGCGCGAGCCCTTAGGATTATCTCCGACCAAAGAGGGGGTGTCGGTCGAGATCGTCAATGATGTCCGCGCAGTTTTAAGTGGGCTTGTAACCACCGTACAAAGCATTGGCTCTTTGCGGACCCACGTCGGTGGCGCGCATGGCAAAGAGCGCGGCTTTAGACGCATAGACCCGAGAATAGCGAAGTTGGCAATCCATTCGGCCAGCGCTGTGGCCGTATTCCTCATAGAAACGTGGGAGCTACGTTTTCCCGGCCGAAAACTTGACGGAGCATAAAACATGCCGAAAGAAGCGGCCGCCGAAAGTCACGAAAAGAATTGGTCTGAACGGCGCCCCGAGGGGCGCCGTTCTGATTCCATCTTCGTGTCTTCACGGCTTCGCGAGCCTTCTTCTCCGTGTCTCCGTGTCTCCGTGTGAACCTTCTCTGCGCCTCTGCGTGCACACCTTCTACCGCATGAAGCGCTGTGGGCGCTGCCCCTGGATTGCTTCGTCGGCCTTTCGGCCTCCTCGCAATGACGAGTGAAACAAAAACGGCGCCCGATTGAGGCGCCGTTTTATATTGCGATGCTGCCGCTCACCCCTCCCCGAAATTTGCTTCACTGAAGATTGCAAATTTCTCCTGCCCTTCGCTTTCGCTCCGGGCGTTCAGCGCTTGAAAAGGTCCACCGGACCCTTTCATTTGCGTTCCGCAAACCGCGCCTCACCCCACAAGGGGAGGGTAGGGAGAGAAAGCCTTAGTGCTGGCTCTCCGGCATCTGCACCCTGATGCCGTCGAGCGCGTCGCTCGCGACGAGCTGGCACGAGAGCCTTGAATTGTCTTCGCGGCGCTCGCAGAAATCGAGCATGGTCTCTTCCATCGTCTCGACTTCCGGCAGTTTGCCCTGCCACTCTTCCGGCACATAGACCATGCAGGTGGCGCAAGCGCAGGCGCCGCCGCAATCGCCGTCGATGCCGGGAATGCCGTTCTTCACCGCCGCTTCCATCAGCGTGGTGCCGTTCGGCACGTCGATCGTGTGTTCGGTGCCGTTATTCTCGATATAGGTAACTTTCGCCATTTGAACTGAAACGCCTCCGCGCCCTTCTCTTGTTGTTATCTTGTGGGTCCTGCCGCGGCTTCAGCCCGCGATCTCTTTCATGTTGATGCTCTCGTCGGCGATGCGCGCGGGGTCGAGCACCGCCTTCTTCTGCGTGAGAATTTTCGACATCATGAATTCCGGCGCGCGGTTCACCGCGTCCACCGCCACGAGCACGCCGTCCTTCAGATAGAACACCGCGAAGCTGCGCCCGCTCGCCGGGTCGCCGCGCACCACGGCCTGCGTATAGCCTTGCGAAAGCCCCACGATCTGCAGCTTGAGGTCATACTGGTCCGACCAGAACCAGGGCACCTGGTTGTAGGGCTTCTCCTTGCCGGCCAGCGTCGCCGCCGCGGTCTTGCCCTGTTCGATCGCGTTGTGAACGCTTTCAAGCCGCAGCCTGTGGCCGTAAACCGCGTTCGGATGGCTGGTGCAGTCGCCCGCCGCGCATATGTCGGGGTCCGACGTGCGGCAGAACTCGTCCACCACGATGCCGTTCGAAACCTCGAGCCCTGCCTCCGCTGCAAGCTCCGTGTTCGGAATGATGCCGATGCCAACGACCACGAAGTCGCAAGGGTAGCTCTTGCCCTCGCCGGAGCTGACGGCGGTGATCTTGTCCTTGCCCTCGAAGCCCGCCACCGTCACGCCCGTCTCGATCTTCACGCCTTCCTCGCGGTGCACGCGCTCGTAGAAATGCGAGACGATGGGGTCCACCACGCGCGCCATCACGCGGTCGGCCGTTTCGAGCACGGTCACATCGATCCCGCGCTTCGCCGCCACGGCCGCCACTTCGAGGCCGATATAGCCGCCACCCACGACGACCATCTTCGCGCCTTCGCGGAAATGCGCCTGGATCGATTTCACGTCGTCGATATTGCGCAGATAGTGAACGCCTTCGAGCTCGAAACCCGGCACGTTCAGTTCGCGCACGCGGCTTCCCGTCGCAATGATGAGCTTGCCGTAAGCATATTCGCGGCCGTCGCCCGTCAGGATGCGCTTGTTGCGGCGGTCGATTTCCGTCACGCGCGTGCCCCAATGCGTTTCCACATTGGCCTGCGCGTAGAAATCTTCGCCCTTCAGCTCCACGCGGTCATAACCGATTTCGCCGGAAAGGAATTTCTTGCTCAGCGGCGGGCGCTGATAGGGCGCATAAGGCTCGTCGCCGAAAAGCCGGATCGGGCCTTCGAAGCCTTCCGCGCGCAGGCTCTGCACGGCCTGCGCCGCCGCCTGTCCCGCGCCGATGATGAGAATATCGTCCGCCATTTTCCTCCCTTGCCCCTGCCGCGTTCTTTCGCCGCAATTTCATCCGCATAAGGATGAACGCCGGAGCTGCTCCGTATATAGGTGTCACCCCGGCCCCCCTTGAGTCCAAAGAGACCGGGACCCATGGACCTGTCGGCTTGCCGGGCAATCTGCTTCCGCCCCCACGCAGCATCTCCGGAAATTATGCGGAGGTAAACTACGCAAACACCGGACTTATTACCCGATTCTCGAGGGACTGGCCCCTGCCACGCTTGCAATCATAACACGCCAAAGAATGACGCCTGCGTCAACTTTTTTGTATCCATCTGGCGGGAGGTGCCCGTCGAAATATTATGGCGAATATCTTGCGCGCCACCACCGATGTGACAGTTCGATGACATTTCGATGACAGTCGTCCGTGTTTGTCCCCGGGTGCGGGGACAAAGAGCGCCGGTCGCGGGCGCAATCGCCATACCGGAAATTTAATCCGGCTACGGAGGATTGCGAGGCCCGGCGGGCGCGCCCGCTGCCCCCTTGCCGCTTCCCGCGCCCCCGCGCTACAAAGTCCGATGGACGGAAAAGCGGCGGCGATCCTCGAATTCGACCTCCCTTCCGAGGCGGCCACGCGGCGTCTCGGGGCGGCGCTGGCGCGCCTCGTTGCGCCTGGCGATCTCCTCCTGCTGCGGGGCGATCTCGGCGCCGGCAAGACCGCGCTCGCCCGCGCCCTCGTGCAGTCGCACCTTGGCCAGCACGGCCTTTCCGGCGACGTTCCCTCGCCTTCCTTCACACTCGTCCAGACCTATGAGAGTCCGGCACTTCTCGTCACCCATGTCGATCTCTACCGCGTCGAGGATCCCTCGGAACTGCGCGAACTCGGCCTCGCCGAAGCGGTGGACGAAGGTGTCGTCATCGTCGAGTGGCCGGAGCGCGCGGAACGGGAAATGCAGCGCCTCTCGCGCGACCGTCTCGACATCTCCCTCACTCTCGTGAGAGAAGGCATGCGTCATGCGCGGCTTGAAGGCTTTGGAAGCTGGGCCGCGCGGCTCGAGGGATTGACGATTTGACATCGCGCGAGGAAACGATCCGCGCCTTCCTCAAGGAAGCGGGCTGGGATGAGGC
>JACIYQ010000270.1 GCA_014359855.1 Parvibaculum sp. | reverse complement strand
TCGATTCTCGACATCGCCGACAGCCTCATCTCGATCTCGCGAATGCTCAAGGGCTAGGCAAACCCTGTTCGCATCGTAATCATCCGGTTGAATTTTTGTGCAGCGCAAACAAAAATTACCCTTTAAAATCAAAACACTATTGCGTCATCGCGGCGTTTGCATATCCTTCATGAAAGTGAGCGCGCGGAAGTAACCGGCAGCGCTCCCCGCACAGGGCCAATGGCGGCCCGGGCGGACATAGCGGGTCAATGGCGGCCCACTCCAGACAATGGCGTCTGTTTCGGCGAGCGATCGCTGGACAGGCGCTTTTTTGTTTCAGCGCGGCTCTGCCGCAAAGCAAGGGTGGCTGTGGCGAATGGAATCCAAGGGCATATGGATATCCGCTTTGGGGGCGGCGTTTGTACTACTCGCCGCGACGGGCGGTGCCGCGTCGGCGGAAGAGGATCCGGGTGATGCCCTCCTGAACGGAAAGCCCATTATCGATCTTCGCGTCCGCTATGAGCATGTCGAACAGGACGGCGTGGCGAATAACGCCAATGCCTATACGGGGCGCGCGCGTCTCGGCTACGAAACCGGGTCGTTCCACGGCTTCTCGGCACTGACGGATTTTGACCTCATCGGTCATGCCGGGCCGGAAGACTATAACGACACGATCAACGGCCGCACGTCCTACCCCGTGGTGGCGGACGCGGATACGGCGGAACTGAACCGCCTGCAGATCGCCTATGCCGGCTTGCCGGACACGGTGGTCACGCTCGGCCGCCAGCGTATCATCCTCGGCAATGCGCGTTTCGTCGGCAATGTCGGCTGGCGGCAGAACGAACAGACCTTCGACGCCCTGCGCGTGGTCAATTCGAGCATCGACGGGCTCGAGCTCGGCTATGCCTATGTCAACCGCGTGAACCGCGTCTTCGGCGAGGACAGCCCGGCGGGCCGGTTCCGCGGCGACAACCACCTCTTCAACGCCGGTTACACGGGATTCTGCAACGTCACGCTGGGCGCTTACGCCTATTTGCTCGATCTCAATGAAGCGCCCGTCCTTTCGACGGAAACCTGGGGCTTGCGCATTTCCGCACCTTTCACGCTCGCGGAGAACACGAAGCTCACCCTGAACGGCGAATATGCGCGCCAGCACGAACGCGCCGGCAATCCCCGTTCGATCGATCTCGACTATGCACTCGCCGAGGCGGCGTTTTCCTGGGCGTCTCTCGGGCTGACGGCGGGATATGAGGTGCTGGAGGGCGACGGTGTCACCGGCTTCTCGACACCGCTGGCCACGCTCCACGCCTTCAACGGCTGGGCCGATACTTTCCTGACGACGCCCGCTGCCGGCCTCGAAGACCTCTATGTCGGTGCGACCTACGCGATCGCCGGCATCCCCGCCATCGAGAAGCTCGTCATCGGCGCGACCTGGCATGACTTCTCCGCCGAACGCGGTGGCGCCGATTTCGGCAGCGAGCTCGACATGGTGGCGAACTTCGTCCTGACGAAGAGCCTCTCGCTCAATCTGAAATTCGCAAGCTTCGACGGCGATGGCGGCTTCGCAAGCCGCGACAAGAGCTGGGTCTCGCTGACCTACGCCTACTGACATGCACCCGCGCAATCCCAGTAAGGAGTCCGCTATGAAGGACAAGACCGGCAAGGAACCGACATCCATCGACCGCCGCAACCTGCTCAAGTCGGGCGGAAAGCTCATCGGTGCGGCCGCGGTGATGAAAGCGGCGACGGCCCTCGTCCCGGGTGGTGCCTGGGCGGCCGGCAGCGAGGGGCTCGAAAAGACGGACCTCACGCTCGGCATCATTCCGCTGACCGATTGCGCGCCACTCGTCATCGCGCATGAAAAGGGCTATTTCGCGAAACACGGCATCAAGAGCCAGATTTCGAAGGAAGCCTCCTGGGCGAACATCCGTGACAAGGTCTCGATCGGCGCGCTCGACGCGGCGCATATGCTCGCCGGCATGCCGATTGCCTCCTCCCTCGGCATCGGCGCCATCAAGAAGCCGACCATCACCTCCTACTCGATGGACTTGAACGGAAACGGCATCACCGTCTCGAACGAACTCTACGACCGCATGGTCGAGGCGGACCCCGAAGCGATGGCCGAGCGCCCGCTCTCCGCCCGCGCCTTGAAAAAGGTGATCGACGCAGACAAGGCGGCCGGCAAGAACGCCATGACCTTCGCCATGGTCTTCCCGGTTTCGACCCATAACTACGAAATCCGCTACTGGATGGCGGATGCAGGCATCAATCCGGACAGGGACGTCCGCCTCATCGTCATTCCGCCGCCCCAGATGGTCGCGAACCTCACCGCGAAAAACATCGACGGCTATTGTGTCGGCGAGCCCTGGAACGAGCGCGCCGTCATCGCGGGCATCGGCAAGACGCTCATCACCAACCATGAAATCTGGAACAACAATCCGGAGAAGGTCGTCGGCGTCAATCTCGACTGGGCGGAAAAGAATCCGAACACGCATATGGCGATGATCCGCGCGCTGGTCGAGGCGGCGCAGTGGATGGACCAGACCGAAAATCGTCTCGAAGTCGTCGAGATCATCTCGCGGAAGTCTTATGTCAACGCACCGGTCGATGTCGTGAAGATGTCGATGACTGGCACCTTCCGCTACGCGATCGACGAAGAGCCGCGCCCGCTGCCGGATTTCAACGTCTTCTATCGCTATGCGGCGACCTTCCCCTGGCGTAGCCATGCGGTGTGGTTCATGTCGCAAATGGTCCGTTGGGGCCAGATCGAGGAGCCCCTCGATATCGTCAAGGCGGCAAGCGAAATCTACCGGCCGGACATTTATCGCGAGGCGGTGAAAGGGCTCGGCATTCCCGTTCCCACCATCGACATGAAGACCGAAGGAACGCATGCCGAGGGCTGGACGCTCGACGAGGCGACGAGCCCGATTTCCATGGGCCCGGATCGCTTCTTCAACGGCGACGTCTTCAATCCGGGGAAGGTGCTCTCCTACATCGACGGTTTCGAAGTGAAGAACCTCGCCTTCGCGATGGACGAACTCTCGAAGCTCAACACGTGAGGAGGTGGCGGATGAAAACGGCAGCACTCGCCATTGTCGAACCCATGGAGGAATCGCCGGCTGAAATGCGGGAAACTCACGAGCCGGTTCCGCCGGAGCGCGAAACGATGCGGCACGAGCCATCGAGGCTCGGGAACGCCTTGCGGCCCGTGCTCCTGCCAGCCATCACCTTTGCGCTCGTCCTGCTCGGCTGGACGATCATGCAGGCGGCCTTCGTGCCCGCTTTTCCGGATGTTCCGGCGGTCTGGAACAAGGCGGTCGAGATTTTCTCCGACCCGTTCTATGTCTACGGGCCGAACGACATGGGCATCGCCTGGCAGGTCATGTATTCGCTGGGCCGGGTTCTCGCGGGCTTCTTCCTCGCGCTTGCTGTCGGCATCCCGGCTGGCTTCCTCATCGGCGCGAACAAGACGTTCGAGCAGGCCTGGATGCCGCTCATCGCCATCCTGCGCCCTGTGAGCCCGCTTGCCTGGCTGCCGATAGGGCTGCTCGTCTTCCGAGCGGTCGACCCATCCGCCATCTTCGTCATCTTCATCACGAGCATCTGGCCCGTGATCCTCAACACGGCGGCGGGCGTGAAGGCGATCCCGCAAGACTATCTGAACGTCGCGCGCGTGCTGAATTTCAACCGCCGCGAAATGGTGACGAAGATCTACGTGCCGGCAACGCTGCCCTACATGCTGACCGGCATGCAGCTTTCGCTCGGTACGGCATGGATGGTCATCGTCGCCGCCGAAATGCTGACCGGCGGCATCGGCATCGGCTTCTACATCTGGGACGAATGGAACAACCTTTCCGTCCCCTCGATCATCGTCGCCATCGTCATCATCGGCTGCGTCGGCATCATGCTCGAAACGGGCATGGGTTTCGTCCGCCGCCGCTACGACTACACCGGCAAGAAGGAGTAGCGACCCATGACGGAACGAAATCAGATTCTGCGGATCAGCAAGCTCGGCAAGACCTTCGACACGCGCTCGGGCTCGTTCGAGGCGCTGCGCGATGTCGATCTTTCCATCCATGAAGGCGAGTTCGTCTCCGTCATCGGTCATTCGGGCTGCGGCAAGTCCACGCTGCTCAATCTCGTCGCGGGCCTCGAAATGGCGACGCTCGGCGGCGTCTTTCTCGAAGGCAGGCTGGTCGACGGGCCGGGTCCGGAGCGGGCGGTGGTCTTCCAGAACCATTCGCTGTTGCCCTGGCTTACCGTTTACGGCAATGTCCGTCTCGCGGTCGACAAGGTTTTCGGTGGCCGCAAGACTTCCGCCGAACGCGACGGCTGGACGCGCGAAATGCTCGACCTCGTCAACATGGCGCATGCGGCCGAAAAGCGTCCGTCGGAAATCTCCGGCGGCATGAAGCAACGCGTCGGCATCGCCCGCGCGCTTGCCATGGAGCCGAAGGTACTGCTTCTCGACGAACCCTTCGGTGCGCTCGACGCGCTCACCCGCGCGCAGCTCCAGGACAGCGTGATGGAAATTCACGCCCGCCTCGGCAACACGGTTGTCATGATCACGCATGACGTGGACGAAGCCGTGCTGCTCTCCGATCGCATCGTGATGATGAGCAATGGCCCAGCCGCCGGCATAGGCGAGATTCACGACGTCGCGCTGCCGCGCCCGCGCCGGCGGCTCGAACTCGGCGAGAACGCGGACTATCTCGCCGCGCGCTCAGCCGTGATGCGTTTCCTCACCCGCAACCGCACGGACAAGGCGGCCTGACCATGACGAAAAGGCGGAAACTCATCGTCGTCGGAAACGGCATGGCGGGCTGCCGTGCGGTCGAAGAGCTGCTCGCTCTCGCACCGGATCGCTACGAGATCGAGATCTACGGCGCCGAACCGGAGGTGAACTACAACCGCATCATGCTCTCCCCCGTCCTCGCCAGAGAAACGAGTTTCGATGAAATCGTCATCAATGAGCGAGGGTGGTACGAGGAGAACGGCATCGCGCTTCGAAGCGGTGAGGAAGTCATCGCGATCGACGCCGCCTCGCGGACCATCGCCACGGACAAGGGCGCGCGTTCTTCCTACGACCGGCTGCTGATCGCCACGGGCTCGCTGCCCTTCATCCTTCCCGTGCCCGGCGCGGCGCTCGATGGCGTCATCGCCTTCCGCGACATTGCCGATGTGCGCCGGATGATCGCGACGGCGGAAGGCGGCGGCCGCGCCGTCGTGATCGGCGGCGGGTTGCTCGGCCTCGAAGCGGCAAATGGCCTTCGCACCCTTGGCATGCAGGTCTCGGTCATCCATCTCATGGACACGCTGATGGAGCGCCAGCTCGACGAGGCAGCGGGCTTCCTCCTGCGCCGCGAGCTCGAGATGCGCGGCATCGAGGTGCTGACGGGCGCACAGACCGAAGAGATCGCCGGCACGGGCCATGTCGAAGGCGTGCGCCTCAAGGACGGGCGCCTCGTGTCCGCCGATCTCGTCGTCATGGCGGCGGGCATCCGCCCGAACATCGCGCTCGCCCGCGACGCCGGGCTCGCCTGCAACCGCGGCATCGTCGTCGACGACTTCATGCGCAGCTCCGATCCCGCGATCCTCGCCGTGGGCGAATGCGTGGAGCACCGGGGGCAGGTCTACGGCCTCGTCGCCCCCATCTGGGAGATGTGCCGCGCGGCCGGCGCCACGCTCGCGGAAGAGGAAGGCGAGGGCTACCGGGGGTCCGTCACCAGCACCAAGCTCAAGGTGACGGGCGTCGATGTCTTTTCGGCGGGCGATTTCGCGAGCGGCGACGACAGGGAGGACATCGTCTTCCGCGATGCCGCGCGCGGCGTCTACAAACGCCTCGTCATCTCGGAAGATCGCGTCATCGGCGCCGTTCTCTATGGCGATACGCAGGACGGAAGCTGGTACTTCAATCTTCTGCGCGAGAAGGAGAACATCGCCGAACGCCGCGAAACGCTGATCTTCGGGCCCGCGCTTGCCGGTGCCTCCCAGGACCCTAATGCCGCCGTTGCCGCGCTGCCCGACACAAGCGAAATCTGTGGCTGCAACGGCGTCTGCAAGGGCGCGATCGTGAATGCGATCCGGGAGAAGGATTTGACGACGCTCGATGGTGTGCGCGCCCACACCAAGGCGTCCGCCTCCTGCGGTTCCTGCACCGGGCTTGTCGAAAAACTGATGGCGCTCACCCTGGGCGATACCTACAACCCCGCCGCCGTCGAGCCGATATGCGCCTGCACAGATCTCGGTCACGATGAGGTTCGCCGTCTCATCAAGGCGAAGGAGCTCAAGACCATCCCGGCCGTGATGCAGGAACTCGAATGGAAAACCTCCTGCGGCTGCGCGAAGTGTCGCCCGGCGCTCAACTATTATCTCGTCTGCGACTGGCCGGACGAATATGCCGACGACTATCAGTCGCGTTTCATCAACGAGCGCGTCCACGCCAATATCCAGAAGGACGGCACCTATTCCGTCGTGCCGCGCATGTGGGGCGGCATGACGAGCGCGAAGGAGCTGCGCGCCATCGCCGATGTCGTGGACAAGTTCGCCATTCCCGCCGTGAAGGTCACGGGCGGCCAGCGCATCGATATGCTGGGCATAGCCAAGGAAGACCTGCCGGCCGTCTGGGCCGATCTCGGCAAGGCCGGCTTCGTCTCCGGCCACGCCTATGCCAAGGGGCTCCGCACGGTGAAAACCTGCGTCGGCACGGACTGGTGCCGCTTCGGTACGCAGGATTCGACTGGTCTTGGGATCCGCATCGAGAAATTCATGTGGGGATCGTGGACGCCCGCCAAGGTCAAGATGGCCGTCTCCGGCTGTCCCAGGAATTGCGCGGAGGCGACCTGCAAGGATGTCGGTGTCATCTGCGTCGACTCCGGCTACGAGATCCAATTCGCGGGCGCCGCGGGCCTCGACATCAGGGGAACCGAGAAACTCGGCCTCGTAAAGACCGAGGACGAGGCGCTTGAGCATGTCGTGGCGCTCGTCCAGATGTACCGTGAACAGGCGCGTTATCTGGAGCGCATCTACAAATGGGCGAAGCGCATCGGCTACGACGAAATCCGCCGCCAGATCATGGACGATGACGAGCGCCGCAGAACCCTGTTCGATCGCTTCGTCTTCTCGCAGAAATTTGCGCAGGTGGACCCCTGGTCCGAGCGCGTCTCGGGCAAGCACAAGCATGAGTTCAGGCCCATGGCCGAAATCGGTTTTCCCCGGGCAGCGGAGTGAGCGCGATGGCGAGCTGGATCGAAATTGGCAGACTGTCGGACATTCCGCCGCGCGGCGCGCGCTGCGTGACGACGCCACTGGGGCGCATCGCCATTTTCCGGACGGCAACGGACGACTTCTACGCGATGGAGGATCGCTGCCCGCACAAGGGCGGCCCCTTGAGCCAGGGCATCGTTCATGGCGCGGCCGTTACCTGTCCCTTGCACAACTGGGTGTTCTCGCTTGAAACCGGCGCCGCGCTCGGCGCGGATGAGGGATCGGTGCGCACCTTCGCGCTGAGGCGGGAAGGGGAAAAGATATTGATGGATGTCGATCTCATGGCCTCCGTCGCGGCGGACTAGAAGGCGCCGGCGTGCGGCATATGAAAATGATGAAGCAGCCTCTCGCGAAAACCACCTGCCCCTATTGCGGGGTCGGCTGCGGCGTCACTGCCCCCCGCGGGGCCGCGAGAGGAGCCCGCATTTCCGGAGACGTCTCGCACCCGGTAAATGCGGGCCGCCTCTGTTCCAAGGGCTCTCTTCTCGGGGAGACGACGGGTCTTGAAGGCCGCCTGCTTCATCCGATGAAGAAGGGCGCGCGAATCGGTTGGGACGAGGCGCTTGACGGGATCGCCGCGAAATTCGCCGCCATCGTCGATGCGCATGGACCCGACGCTGTCGCCTTCTATGTCTCGGGACAGCTCCTCACCGAAGACTATTACGTTGCCAACAAGCTGATGAAAGGCCTCATCGGCAGCGGCAACATCGACACGAATTCCCGCCTTTGCATGTCGTCTGCCGTCGCCGCGCACAAGCGCGCTTTCGGCGAGGATGTCGTGCCCGGCTGTTATGAGGACTTCGAGGAGGCGGACCTCGTCGTGCTTGTGGGCTCCAACACGGCATGGTGCCACCCGATCCTCTATCAGCGGCTGCTCGCGGCGAGAGCTGAGCGCGGCACGCGCCTCGTCGTCATCGATCCGCGCCGCACCGCGACCTGCGACGATGCCGACCTGCACCTTCCGATTGCGCCGGGCGCCGATCTCGCTCTCTTCAATGCGCTCTTCTGCGAAATCGCAGCGCGCGGTGCCGCCGACCCGGCCTACGTCGCAAATCATACCGAGGGCCTTGAGGAAGCGCTCGCCGCCGCGCGTGAAGGTCACCGATCCGTTGAGGCTGCGGCGGAAGCCTGCGGCATCGATGCGCGCGACCTCGAAACCTTCATCCGCTGGTTCGCGGAAACGGAGCGTGTCGTCACTGCCTTCTCGCAAGGGATCAACCAATCGAAGACAGGTGTCGATCAGGCCAACGCCATCGTCAATTGCCATCTTCTCACCGGCCGCATCGGCAGGCCCGGCATGGGCCCTTTCTCCATCACCGGCCAGCCGAACGCGATGGGCGGGCGCGAGGTCGGCGGTCTTGCAAACCAGCTCGCCGCCCATCTCGATTTTTCGGAGGAGGGCTGCTCCACGCTCTCCCGCTTCTGGCAGACGGATCGCATCGCGACGTCGCCTGGCCTCAAGGCGGTCGATCTCTTCGACGCCGTCGCGGCGGGGCGCGTGAAGGCGCTCTGGATCATGGCGACGAACCCTGTCGTAAGCCTGCCCAATGCGGAACTCGTGCGCCGCGCGCTTCAGACCTGCGATTTCGTCGTGCTCTCGGACTGTGTCGCGAACACGGACACCGCCGCCTGCGCGGACGTTCTTCTGCCCGCCGCCGCTTGGGGCGAAAAGGATGGCACGGTCACGAATTCGGAGCGCCGCATTTCTCGCCAGCGCGCCTTCATGACACCACCCGGCGAGGCGAAGCCTGACTGGTGGATCGTCAGCGAAGTCGCCCGGCGCATGGGGTTTGCCGATGCCTTCCCTTATCGCGGCCCGGCGGACATCTTTCGTGAACACGCACGTCTTTCCGGCTTCGAAAACGATGGCGCGCGCGTCTTCGACATTTCCGCTCTCTCCGATGTAAGCGACGCAGACTACGAAGCGCTTGCGCCTGTCCAGTGGCCGGTGAGGGCGTCGGGCGGCACACCGCGTCTGTTCGGCAACGGCCTCTTTCCCACGCCGTCGGGCCGCGCCCGCTTCGTGGCCTCGATGCCGCCTCTCCCCGCGACGCGACGGGGCGCTTTCCCGTTCACACTGAATAGCGGCCGCCTGAGGGACCAGTGGCACACCATGACGCGCACGGGCCTTTCCCCGGTGCTCGGCTCCAATGCGCCGGAGCCCACGGCTGAAATTCACGAGGCGGATGCCCGCGCCGCCGGCATCGAGGATGGCGGCTTCATGCGTATCGTCACGGCCTATGGTTCCGCCGTCTTCCGCGCGCATGTGAGTGCCGGGCAGCGCCAGGGCTCGCTTTTCGTGCCGATCCACTGGTCGGCGGCAAATAGCGCCGGCAGCGGGGCCGGGCGCATGGCGCATCCCGAACGCGATCCCCTGTCGGGCCAGCCCGCCTTCAAGCACACACCCGCCCGCGCCGAGCCCGTCATTCCGCAGTGGCGCGCGTTCTTTCTGTCGCGGCGGAAAATTCCGGCTCCCTCATGCGGCTATTGGGCGGTCCGACGCGTCGAGGGCGGTTGGCTCTATGAACTCGCCGGTCTGGCCGCGGAGGATACGCCGCCTGACATCGGCACTCTTGCGCCGCCGCGCGCCGCGGAATGCGAGCGGATCGAGATGCGCGATGTCGCGGGCGGGGCGCTCCGTCAGGCAAGGATGCAGGACGGCCGTCTCGCCGACTGCCTGATGCTGACGCGAAGCGGCTTGCTTCCCTCGCGCGACTGGCTTGTCGGCCTCCTCGCTGCCGAAACCATCGGTGCTGAGGAGCGCCGCGCCCTGCTCGCGGGCCGCCCGGCAGAGGGGGGAGTGAAAGGCGAGGGCCGCATTGTCTGCGCCTGCATGGGCGTACGCTCCGGCGCAATCCTTGCCGCGATTGCCGATGGCGCGCGCGATACCGCCGCCGTCGGCGAAAAGACAGGCGCGGGCACGAATTGCGGCTCCTGCCGTTCGGAGATCCGCAATCTCATCGAACGGATCGAGAGAACCGAGGCGGCGTGACGGGAAAGTCATCGAGAAAAGGGGAGTTGACAAAGATGTAATATACATTACACGGAAGTGCCGTCCCGGTCATGGCTCCCCCGCCATGTATGCGCATCTACCCCCTCCCCTGCGCACCGGGACGGTTACATCTCGTGAGTACGGCAGGAGCCAAGATGCGTGGCGAAGTGGTTGTGAGGTTTGCGGCCTTCCTTTTGGCGGCGGCGGTTCTGAGTGGGTGCGACGACGGCAAAGAGCAGGGCGGTCCGCCGCCGGTGGAAGTCAGCGTCGTGACGGTGAAGCCGGAGCGGCTGGAAGTGACGACGGAACTTTCCGGACGCACATCGGCCTATCGCGTGGCGGAGATCCGTCCCCAGGTGAACGGCATCGTCCAGAAGCGGCTCTTCGAAGAGGGCACGAAGGTCGAGGAAGGGCAGCAGCTCTACCAGATCGACCCGGCGCTTTATCAGGCGAACTTCGATGCGGCGAAGGCCGCGCTCGCCAAGGCAGCGGCGAATGAAAAGGCCGAAAGGGCCCGCGCGGCGCGATACAAGGAACTTGTCGCCGTGAATGCGGTGAGCAAGCAGGACTACGACGACGTCATGGCCGCGCTCGCGCAGAGTTCGGCGGATGTCGCAACCGCGAAGGCCAATCTCGATACCGCCGAAACCAATCTTGCCTACACAAAAGTCTTTGCTCCGATTTCCGGCATCATTGGCCGCTCCTCGGTGACGGAAGGCGCGCTGGTCACGGCAAATCAGGCGACGGAACTCGCCACCGTGACGCAGCTTGATCCCATTTACGTCGATCTCACCCAATCCGCGGCGGACCTGCT
>JACIYQ010000027.1 GCA_014359855.1 Parvibaculum sp. | reverse complement strand
GGCACGCGCTTCTCCGTCATGGAAATCAAGTGGGGCCTCGTGCCCGACATGGCGGGCATGTACCTGATGCGCGGCCTCGCCCGCGAGGACGTCATCCGCGACCTCACCTATACGGGCCGCATCTTCGAGGCCGACGACGCACTCGCCTATGGCTTCGCCACGCGCCTCTGCAACGATCCTTACGCCGAGGCGCTCGCCACGGCCCGCGAGATCGCCGACAAGAGCCCGTCGGCCATTCGCGCCGCCAAGCGCATTCTGAATGCGGCGCCCGACAACGATGCCGCCTCGATCCTTCTTGCCGAGTCCGTCGAGCAGGAGAAGCTCATCGGCGGCGCGCATCAGAAGGAAGCGATCATGGCGAACCTTGAAAAGCGCCGCCCCAAATTCGCGGATTGAGTGCCGTCGGAATTGTCCGCCTCCGGCACTCCTGCCCATCGAACCGTGCCGTTCGACAGGATTGAAGCATGAGCACCGACGTCAAATCCGGTCCCGGAGAGATCGGCAGCCAGAGGGCAAAGGTTCTCTCCGCTGCGATGCAAATTCTGTCGGCGCAGGGAGCGGAAAAACTGAGCCTCCGCGCGATAGCGGAAAGCGCGGGGATCGGCATCGCGTCGATCTGCCACTACTTCGAGAACAAGGAAGAGCTGCTGAATTTGGCGATTATGGGATTTGGCGACCTCAGCCGGCACATAATTTCCTTCCAGGAGAGAGGGGAGTACCCCTCCGCCATGCAGGCGAGCGCCTGCGCCGCGAGGACCCGGTGCATTACACGCCCGAGAACGAGTTCGGCAATGCCGAACTGCTGGCCGAAGTCTCGGCGTCGATCAGGGGCGAGAAGCAGACGGCGTAAGCCGTCTGCCCTACCCCGTTAAACCAGCCGGCTCTGCTCAACCGCCGCTTCCACGAAGGAGCGGAACAGCGGGTGCGGTTCGAAGGGCTTCGACTTCAGTTCCGGGTGATACTGCACGCCGATGAACCAGGGATGGTCCGGCAGCTCGACGATCTCCGGCAGCAACCCGTCGGGCGAGACGCCGGACATGACGAGCCCGGCTTTCTCGATCTGGTCGCGATAGGTCATGTTCACTTCGTAGCGGTGGCGGTGCCGCTCGCTGATGCGCGTCGAGCCGTAGATCTGCGCGACGCGGCTTCCTTCCTTCAGCACCGCTTCATAGGCGCCAAGGCGCATGGTGCCGCCGAGATCGCCATTCGCCGCGCGCGTTACGAGTTCGTTCTCGCGCATCCATTCGGTCATCAGGCCGACGACCGGTTCGTTCGTCGGTCCGAACTCCGTCGAGCTTGCGCCGATGAGCCCACCGATATTCCGCAGCGCCTCGATCACCGCCATCTGCATGCCGAAGCAGATGCCGAAATAAGGCACGTTGCGCGTGCGCGCGAATTCTGCCGCGCGGATCTTGCCCTGGCTGCCGCGCTCGCCGAAACCGCCCGGCACGAGAATGCCGTCGACATCCTCGAGATAGAACGCGGTGTCCTCGGTGTCGAAGATTTCCGACTCCACCCATTTCACGTTGACGCGAACCTTGTTCGCGATGCCGCCATGAACGAGCGCCTCGGAGAGCGACTTGTAGGCGTCTTTCAGCCCGGTGTACTTGCCGACGATGGCGATGGTCACGTCGCCTTCGGGCTCGCGGATATTGTGCGTGATGGTCTGCCAGCTCGCGAGGTTCGGCTCCGGCGCATCCTTGATGCCGAAGACGGAGAGCACTTCCTCGTCCAGCCCTTCGCGGTGATAGGCGTTCGGCACGTCATAGATCGTATCGACATCCATCGCCTGGATCACGGCGCTTTCGCGCACGTTGCAGAAGAGAGCGATCTTGCGCCGCTCCTCCTTCGGGATCGGCCGGTCACAGCGGCACATCAGCACATCCGGCTGTATGCCGATGGAGCGCAGCTCCTTCACGGAGTGCTGCGTCGGCTTCGTCTTCATTTCGCCCGCCGACGGAATGAAGGGCATCAGCGTCAGGTGGATGTAGCAGGCCTGGCCGCGCTCGAGGTCGTTGCCGAGCTGGCGGATCGCCTCGAAGAAAGGCAGGCCCTCGATGTCGCCCACCGTGCCGCCGATCTCGCAGAGCACGAAGTCGACATCGGCATTGCCCGACAGGACGAATTCCTTGATCGCGTCGGTCACATGCGGGATCACCTGCACCGTGCCGCCGAGATAATCGCCGCGGCGTTCCCGCGTGATGATCTCCTGATAGATGCGTCCGGTGGTGATGTTGTCGGCGCGGC
>JACIYQ010000269.1 GCA_014359855.1 Parvibaculum sp. | reverse complement strand
CGGGCAGGTCTGGAAGATCGTCTTTCGCCATTCCGAAACCTAAGCTTCTATTCCCGCCTGGCGCAACGCCTCGTCGAGAAAGCTCACGCGGCGCATTCCCTCGCGCGGGTGGCCGCTATTGCTGCCGATGGCAAGCGAGCAGGTGGCATTGACCGCAACGGCCATGCGGAAGCGGTGCATGTCGATCGCGCGGCCCGAAACCGCCGCATAGGAACGGAAGATCGCATCGCGCATCGGGCCCGGATTGTCGAAGTGCCGGAAGTCTTCTTCCGGGAAACCGGTGCCGGCTTCCGCGAAGTCGACAAGTGCAACGGGAAGGCCCCGCGCGGAAAGCACATTCGACAAATTGAGGTCGCCGTGAAGAAACACGCGCGGCGCGTCCGCCGCGGCCCACATTTCCTTCAGCCGCTCGCGCTCTTCCGCTTTCAGCGCGTAGAGCCTTCCTTCATCGACGGCCTTTCCCTCGAGCTTTTCGAGGCGCAGCCAGCCCGCAAGCGGCGGCCCCGAGAACCCGTAGGCATTCTCGAAGCGTCCGGCATCGAGTAGGCGCGGCAGGCGTGGCGCGGAACCCTGAAGCCCGTCGAGAAGCCGCAGGGCCGCCGTTTCCCGGTAGTGCTTGCTCTCGCCCGTGCCGAGGCCGCCATTGCGGCGCACGAGTTTCAGCACGCTGCCATCGCCCAGATCGTGGACGCTGCCCCAAAGGCCTTCGCCGAGCAGAACCCATGGACCCGCCGGAAGGCCGGGAACGTCGCCGGCAATCGCTTCGTGAAGTTCGCTCATGGCGGCACTCTACCAGCCGCATCGGGGAAGGAGGCGCGAAAAAAAGGGCGGCTCGAAAGCCGCCCTCAAGTTGTTCCCTCTGGAGAGGACCCTTCGGGAAATTACTCCGCCGCCGCGCTCTGCACCGGGTTCTTCTTGCCGGCGAAATTGACCGTCTTCAGGAACTCGATGCCCTGCTCGGCGATGTCGTCGCCGACCATGCGGTCGTCTTCGTTCTTCAGTTCTTCCATGTCGACATAGGTCGCATAGAAGGCGCGGGTGCGATCGGTAATGATGCCGGCCTTGAGCAGCGTCTTCACGAGCACGCGGAAGATGTTTGCCGCGTCCTTCATGCCCTCGCGCCGGTCTTCATCCGTCACCGCTTCGAGCATCTCAAGCTGAACTTTCTGCCAGTCGAGGCCGAAATCGGCATAGATGAGCTTCTTCTGCTCGGGGTTCACGAGATTGAAGAGAAGTGTCTGGAAAACATTCGCCGCCCAGTCCTCGATGATGTCGCGCTCTTCGGGGGCGAGTTTCGGGATCGTGCGGTCGGCCCAGATCTTGCCGAACTTGTGATGGAAGGCTTCGTCCGTCATGGCGAGCTGGCAGAGCTTCACGAGAAGCGGATCGCGCGCCGTGTTGAAGAAGGTCGCGAAGGTGCCCATCGCGAGCCCCTCGACGAGGAGCTGCATGCCGACAATCTTCTTGTAGACCTCCTTCGCGTTGACCATCTCGGCGAGAAGGTTCGCAAGCGTCTCGCCGCAGGGAAGCGGCTTGCCGAAGCGCGACTGCACATATTTCGCGAAGGCCGTTACATGGCGCGCCTCTTCACGCGCCTGGTTCGCGGCATATTCCTGTGCGCCCGGATCGAGCAGGATGTGGCAGAGCGAAGCGGAGAGGTTGAGCGCACCCTGTTCGCCATGCAGGATCGCCGACATCATCCAGCGCGCGGTTTCGTTCACGAAGCGCACCTTCTCCTTCTCGGAAAGCTTCTCGAAGGAGGGAAGCTTGAGTTCCGGAACGAGTTCCGGATCGATCAGCATTTCGTTTTCGAGATCGAAGGGCTCGGCGAAGTCGATGTACTTCTTGTCGAGCGGATCCCAGAAATGGTCATGCGTCGCCGAGATGATCTTGTCGAATGCCGAGGAGCGGCGGTTGTAACGCTCCGTGTTCATCATCGCCTGAAAGTCGTCCGGCGAGACGGCGTCGTAAGCATTATCCTTCGTGATCTGGCGCGGTTCGGTCATATGTGTCTCCACTTGCCGGCCGCCTTCCCCGGCGAAGGCCAGCCAATTTCCTTAATCGCAATGTGGGTATTTGTGCGCTGCACAAGCAACAAAAAAATGACGAATGCGTCACTTTTGCGCAGGATGCGGGAGGACGGTCGGCGCATGGCGAAAACTCGACAACGGAGAGTCGCGTCTGTATGACTCGCCGCCTTTCGCCCGGGGCAAGTTCCCGGATTTCCTCACAGGTATTGCAGTGGCCTGAGCGCCGCGTTTTTCCGCGCCGGCCAGACGGATACGAGGTGACATGATGTTTATCGGTCTCGACTTCGGAACGACCAACAGCGCGCTTGCGGTTGCCCCCGCGCACGGCCCCTCCCGGCTCGCGCCTGTTCGCCACGCGAACGAACTGCTTCCGACCTTCCGTTCCATCCTCTATTTCGATGAGGAGGAGCGCGATGCGAACGGCCGCCCCCACGCCTTTGCCGGCCCCGCCGCCATGGATGCCTATCTTGAGCGCGGCGCGGAAGGCCGGCTTGTCCAGTCGGTGAAATCCTGGCTCGCCAATCCGAACTTCACCTCGACCAGCATTTTCAACAGCCGCTTCACGCTGGAAAATCTGATCGGCTTCATCGTCGCGCGCATGATCGACGCGGGCGAGGAGGGAGAGGCGCTTGCCGGGAAGATGGCGTCGAGCCCGGTCGTCGTCGGCCGGCCGGCGCGCTTCGTGCGGAACAGCCTGGGGACGCCGGACAGCGAGAATGACGATCTCGCCATCTCGCGCCTGCGCGAGGCGCTATCTGCCATCCGCATTCCCGACGTTCATTTCGAGTTCGAGCCGGTTGCCGCGGCCCATGCCTACGAAGCCTCTCTCGAAGTAGATGAGCTCGTGTTGATCGGCGATTTCGGCGGCGGCACCAGCGACTTCTGCCTGCTGCATGTCGGCCCCGGCATGCGAAAGCTGAAGGAGCGCGGCGAAACGATCGTCGGCGTATCGGGTGTCGGGCTCGCGGGCGATGCCTTCGATGCGCGCCTCATCGAACATTGCGTGGCGCCGCGTCTCGGCAAGGGTACGTCCTACAAGAGCGGCGGCAAGGTCCTCCCCGTCCCGTCCTGGCCCTATGACACGATGAGGCGCTGGCATGAGCTGAGCCTCATCAACACGCGCAAGACACGGCGCATGCTCGATGAAATCCGCCGCACGGCGGACGCGGCGGATGAGGTGGAGGCGCTCTCCCGGCTTATCTCGGAGGAACGGGGTTTCGCCCTCTACCGCGCGGTCGAGGCGGCGAAGGTTGCCCTCTCCAGTGCGGACGAGGTCCGGCTCCGTTTCGATCTCGCACCCGTCGGGATCGACGCGCGCGTGACACGCGCCGAGTTCGATCAATGGATTGCGCCGGAGCTTTCCGAAATCGCCACCTGCGTCGACCGGCTTCTCGAGGAGACGGGAACGGCGCCGGAGAGGGTCGACCGCGTCTTCCTCACCGGCGGCTCCTCCTTTATCCCGGCCGTCCGCGCCCTTTTCGCAAGCCGCTTCGGTGCGGAAAAGCTGGCGGGCGGCGGCGAATTGACCTCCGTGGCGACGGGTCTGGCCCTGGCCGCAAGGCAGCGTTTCGGCGACTGACCGGGATCGGGAGTCGCTTTTCCTGAAAAATGACGCGGCCGTCATTTTGCGTATGACTGGTCCGCGTTTTCCGCTATGCTTGCCGCAACGGAATAACAGGAAGCCGGATTAAGCCGGAGGAGGAAACAGATGAGCGACGCAGCGGTGAAATACGAGGCAGATGAAGCGCGCGACGCAGCCTGTTCGACCCCGCTCGAGCAGATCGACGTTGCCGACCCGCTTCTCTTCAAGAACAACACGATGTGGCCCTACTTCGAGCGCCTCCGCAACGAGGCGCCGGTGCATTACTGCACGACCAACGAGGAAGCCGGACCCTATTGGTCGATCACGCGCTACAAGGACATCATGGCGGTGGACACGAACCACCAGGTGTTCTCGTCCGAAGGCAGCATCGTGCTGCGCGACCAGGACGAGGACTTCAAGATTCCGATGTTCATCGCCATGGATCCCCCGAAGCATGACGAGCAGCGCAAAACGGTAAGCCCCATCGTCGCCCCCGCGAACCTCGCCAAGCTCGAAAGCACGATCCGCGAGCGCGTCGGAAATATTCTCGACAATCTCCCCGAGAACGAACCCTTCAACTGGGTGGACCGTGTCTCGATCGAGCTGACGACGCAGATGCTCGCGACCTTGTTCGACTTCCCCTTCGCGGAACGCCGCAAGCTCACGCGCTGGTCCGACGTGGCGACCGCCGCGCCGATGCCGGGTGGTCTCATCGAAACCGAGGAAGAGCGCCGCGCCGAGCTTCTCGAATGCGCCGAATATTTCATCGGTCTGTGGAACGAGCGCGTGAATGCTCGCGAGCCGGGCAACGATCTCATTTCCATGCTCGCGCATGGCGAGTCGACCCGCAACATGGACAAGATGGAGTATCTCGGAAACCTGATCCTTCTCATCGTCGGCGGCAACGACACGACGCGTAACTCGATCTCGGGCGGTCTCCTCGCGCTGAACCAGTTCCCGGATCAGTATGCGAAGCTGCAGGCCGATCCATCCGTCATCCCGAACATGGTGGTGGAAATCATCCGCTGGCAGACGCCGCTCGCCTATATGCGCCGCACCGCGACGCAAGATGTCGAACTCGGCGGCAAGACGATCCGCAAGGGCGACAAGGTCGCCATGTGGTACGTCTCGGGCAACCGCGACGAGACCGTGATCGAAAACCCGAACGAACTCGTGATCGACCGCGATCGCGCGCGCCAGCATCTCTCCTTCGGCTTCGGCATCCACCGCTGCGTGGGCAACCGCCTCGCCGAGATGCAGCTCCGCATCACCTGGGAAGAAATCCTGAAGCGCTGGCCGGATCGGCGCATCGAGGTTCTGCAGGAGCCGCGCCGCGTGCATTCGTCCTTCGTGAAAGGCTACGAGGAACTCATGGTCGCGCTCCCGAAGCGCAAGCACTGACACGAACGTCCGTCAACGGATAGAGCCGGGCCGGAGGAATCCGCGCCCGGCTTTTTCGTACACGCGCGGCAAAGAAAAGGGCGGCGCCCGAAGGAGCCGTCCGGTCTGTCGAGGGGTCGCGTTGAGGGAACGCTACGCCCGCTTTGTTACGAGGCTTATTCGGCCGCCGAGATCGTCACTTCCTTCAGTGCGTCGACATTGGCGCCGAAGTTGATCTTCTGCAGATAACGGATGCCGTCTTCGGCGATGTCGTCGCCGACCATGCGCTCGCCTTCGTGGCGCAGCTCTTCCATGTCCACATAGGTGGCATAGAAGGCCTTGGTGCGGTCGGTGATGATGCCGGCCTTGAGCAGCGTCTTGATGAGCACACGGAAGATGTTGGTGCCTTCCTTCATGCTCTCGCGGCGGTCTTCGTCGCCGAAGGCTTCGAGCATCTCAAGCTGCACCTGCTGCCACCCGAGGCCGAATTCGCCATAGATGGCCTGCTTCTGCTCGGGGTTCACGAGGTTGAACAGCAGCGTCTGGAAGCACTCGGCCGCCCAGTCCTCGATGATGTTCTGCTCTTCCTCGGAGAGGTTCGGGATCGTGCGGTCGGCCCAGATCTTGCCGAACTTGTGATGGAATGCCTCGTCCGTCATCACGAGCTGCGTGAGCTTGACGAGGAGCGGATCGTTCGACTTCGCGTAAAGCGTCGCGAAGGCGCCCATGGCCAGGCCCTCGACCAGCATCTGCATGCCGACGATCTTCTTGTAGACCTCGGGTGCGTTGACGATGTTGGTCAGCAGGCCGCCCAGCGTCGGGCCGACGGCCAGCGGCTTGCCCCAGCGCGCCTGCACGTATTTTGCGAAGGCCGTCACATGCCGGGCTTCTTCGCGGGTCTGGTTCGCGGCATATTCCTGCGCGCCCGGATCGCGGAGAATGTGGCAGAGGCTTGCCGAAAGCGCCAGCGCGCCGGCTTCGCCATGCAGGATCGAGGAGAGCATCCAGCGGGCGCTCTCATTGCCGAACTTCACGCGCTGTGCCTGAGAAAGCTTTTCGAAGCAGGGCAGCTTGAGTTCCGGCAGAAGCTCCTCCGGCATCACCATCTGGTTTTCGAGATCGAAGGGCTCGGCGAAGTCGATGTACTTCACATCGAGCGGATCCCAGAAATGATCGTGGGTCGCGGAGATGATCTTGTCGAAGGCGGTGGAGCGCGCGTTGTAGCGGTCCGCTTCCATCATCGCGGGAAAATCGTCCGGCGCGACGGCGTCGTAGGCATTGTCTTTGGTGATCTGCCGAATCTCGGTCATCGGGTCCTCCAGGGGGGGCGGCTATTGCCGCCGGAAACAAAAAGCGCCGACTTCGGGGGCATGCTGCTCCCTGCCGGTCTGTCTCTTTGGGATCAGAATAAGAAGCACTGCCGCTGGGTCAAGAGGAAAATGACGTGGGCGTCAACTTTGTGGCGCGGTTAACCAGGCGGCAAAAAGCGGCTGCACTTCGCGGATTCGCACTACGCAACTGTTACAAATGCCGCTGCTTGTGGTATTTGATGAACGTGGGACGACCGGTCCAGACTGGCAGCGCGGGGAAGCGGCGCGTGCTGGAAAAGCGAGAGATCGGCGTCTTGGGAGGGGGCATAAACCCCGATGAAACAAGAGGTAGCGCGCCTGTGGCCGCTGCCGGAGAAAATCGGGGATAGGCGGCACTCAAGCGCCGCTCCCGCCATGGGAGTGTGATGGACCTGTCCTCCGGAAGTGTTGAGACCGGCCCCGGCCAAAGGTGAAGACGGAGGTTCTTCCGGCTTTCGCCATCTGTGCCCCGGGCGCGGCGTGCGATGTGCAACGCTGCCGTTTTGGCCCCGCGGGGGAAGCGGCAAGGAAGATGGGTGCTGTCGATGGTTAAGTTGCTCGAAAATGTGGTTTTCCGGCTCCGCTTGGTGATTCTTCTGGGGCTGCTCGTCTTCACGGCCATGACCGGTTTCTATGCGCTCCAGCTGCGCATGACGGCCGGCTTCGACAAGCAGCTTCCCGTCGGACACGAATACATCCAGACCTTCACGGAATATCGAGAACAGCTTTTTGGCTCGAACCGCATCATCGTCGTGCTGGAGCCAAAGGAAGGCGACGTCTGGTCGAAGGAATTCTTCAAGGTCTACAAGAACCTGACGGACGACATCTTCTTCCTGCCCGGCGTCTCGCGCCACACGGTGACGTCGCTCTGGACCCCGAACACGCGCTACATCGAAATTACCGAAGACGGCATCAGCGCCGACGACGTGATCTCGGGCAAGGTCACCGCGGATTCGATGACGCCGCAGAACCTGCAGAAAGTTCAGAGCAACGTGATCCGCGGCGGCTTCGTCGGCCGCCTGGTCGCCGACGATTTCGGTTCGGCCATGGTCGTTGCCGAATTGCAGGACTTCGACCCTTCGACCGGTCAGAGCCTCGACTATTTCGACCTCGCCGAGAAACTCGAGGCGCAGATCCGCGACAAATACGAAACCGACGAATACACCGTCCGCATCATCGGCTTCGCGAAGCTGATCGGCGACATCGCCGACGGTGCAAAGACGGTCGTCTATTTCTTCGTGCTTGCCTTTGCACTGACGGCACTGGCGCTCTACTTCTTTGCGCGTTCGGTTGTGCTGACCGGGGCAACGCTCTTCGCCTCGCTGACATCGGTGATCTGGCAATTCGGCTTGCTCACCTTCCTCGGCTACGGTCTCGATCCGTTGGCCGTTCTCGTGCCCTTCCTGATCTTCGCCATCGGCGTCAGTCACGGCGTGCAGCAGATCAACGTCGTAACCGCCGAGATTGCGGCAGGTGCCGATGCCGAGACGGCGGCGCGCTCCGCCTTCTCGCGGCTCTTCGTTCCCGGCTCCATGGCCCTCGTCACCACGCTGGTGGGCTTCGCAACGCTCTATCTCATTCCGGTGCCGATGATCCGCGAACTTTCGATCACGGCATCCATCGGCGTGACCCTCAAGGTCGTCACCAACCTCATCATGCTGCCGCTTCTCGTCAGCTACCTGAAGTTCGGCGAAGACTTCCGCGCGCGTGTGCACAGCTCGCGCGAATTCCGCCTCAAGATCATGCGTTCGCTGGGTTTCGTCGCCAATCCGAAGATTGCGCCCTTCGTTCTGCTTGTGGCGACGGTTCTCTTCGGCATCGCCACACAGCAAGCGATGAACCGGCATGTCGGCGCGCTTCACGCCGGTGCGCCGGAACTGCGGCCCCAGGCGCGCTACAATCTGGACTCGACGGCCATCGCGCATGATTACGCGCTCGGCCTCAACGTTCTCATCGCCGTTGTGGAAACGCCGCCGGACAGCTGCGTGACCTATTCCTACATGAAATATCTGAACCAGTTCTCCTGGCACATGCAGAACGTGCCCGACGTGACGCTGGTGGCCTCGCTTCCCTTCGCCATCAAGGGATCGTCCGCCGGCTGGAACGAGGGCAATCTGAAATGGAAGGACATTCCGCGCAACCGTCCTGCGCTCGCCCAGGCGGCGAACACCGTGCCGGGCGCGAACTCGCTCTATAACCAGACCTGCACCATCCTGCCGCACAGCTTCTACCTGCGTGACGCCAAGGCGACCACGATCAAGGCGGCGGTGGATGCCGTGAAGGAATGGCGCGAGAAGAACTCCATGGAAGGCGTCAACATCCGTCTCGCCTCCGGCAACATGGGCGTGCAGGCCGCGGTCAACGAGGAGATCACCGAAACCGAACTCCCGATGATGATGTGGGTCTACGCGGTGATCGTCGCTCTCGTCATGCTCACCTATCGCGACTGGCGCGCCGTGGTCGCCTGTTGTCTTCCGCTCACTTTCGGCACCTTCTTCGGCTACTGGTTCATGGAGGTGCTGCAGATCGGCCTCACCGTCGCAACGCTTCCTGTGATGGTGCTCGCGGTCGGCATCGGCGTCGACTACGCCTACTACATCTACAACCGCGTGCCCTACTACATGGGCGAGGGGCTCACCGTCAGCGATGCGTTCCGGCAGTCGCTGCAGGAGGCGGGCATGGCGACCTTCTTCACGGCGCTGACGCTTGCGGTCGGCGTGTCGACCTGGGCCTTCTCGGACCTCAAGTTCCAGGCCGATATGGGCTTGCTGCTGGCCTTCATGTTCATGGTCAACATGATCATGGCGGTGAGCGTATTGCCGGCGCTTGCGGTGACGCTCGAAATGCTTGTTCCGCGCAAACGTCCGGTCGCCCGCGCAAAGAGCGCGCCCGTGCACTGACACTCACACGCTTCACCTGAAGCTCGAAGGCCGCCGGTTCATCCGGCGGCCTTTTTGCTGTGGGTCATTTGCTCCGCGCCTGTTGCGCTCACGGCACGCTCCGGAGCGGCGAACGCCGCTACAATCCATCGGACAAGGAGGAAACTCGATGCGCGACTTCCTGTCCCGGCTGCTCTGGCCGCTGATTGCTCTTGGAGCGCTCACGCCGATCTATCTCGGCATGATGGCGGGCTACGGTGTTCTTGCCTTCAACATCTCCTATCTGGGGCTCGCCCTCTGCATCGCCATTC
>JACIYQ010000268.1 GCA_014359855.1 Parvibaculum sp. | reverse complement strand
GGCTCCACCGGCCAGCCCAAGGGCGTGCGTCTCGGCGAAGCACAGCTCGATCATGTCTCGCGCGGCCTCGCGAAGGCGATCTCCGCCACGGAGAGCGACAGCTATCTCTCGGTTCTCCCCTTCCCGCTTCTCCTCGAGGAACTTTGCGGCATCCATGTGCCCCTCATGGTCGGCGGCATCTCGACCATCCGCAAGGACGTCGCCGCGCTATGTGCAGGCGGCAATCTCGATGCGATCCGCCTCGCCTTCGAGGAGGTGCGGCCTTCCGTCACCGTTCTCGTGCCCGAGCTTCTGCGCGCATGGGTCGGCTCGCTCATCCTTTCCGGCGAGCGGGCGCCTGCCTCGCTACGTGTCGTCGCGGCCGGCGGCGCCCCGGTGCCACCGCAGGTCCTGAACGCGGCAACGGATCTCGGCATCCCCTGCCTTGAAGGCTACGGCCTCTCCGAATGCGGCTCCGTCGTCGCCGTCAACCGTCCGGGCGCGGCCACGCCGGGCACGGTCGGAAAACCGCTCGACGGTCTCATCGTCACCATCTCGGGTGGCGAGATCGTGGTCGAAGGCCCAAGCGTCATGACGGGTTATGTCGGCCAGCCGGATCTCGACGGCCCCTGGCGCACCGGCGATCTCGGCTATTTCGACGATGCCGGCAACCTCGTCATCGAGGGACGCAAGGACGCGATGATCGTCACCGGCTTCGGGCGCAACGTGCAGCCGGAGTGGATCGAGGCGCAGTTACAGGGCGATCCGCGCATCCTGCGCGCGACGCTTGCCGGTCATGGCAGGTCTTATCCGACAGTGCTGGTCGTGCCGGGCGCCTTCGCCGGAGATTTCTTCACCACCGCCCGCCCCGGCGAGGTGCTGACCGCGCTTCACAATATCTGTGATGGGCTCCCCGACTACGCCCTGCCCCGCAGTTACGTCGCGATGACCGGCGACGAAATGCAGTCGCTCGGTCTCACAAGCCCCAATGGCCGCGTGCGGCGCAAGGCGGTCGAAGCCTGGCTGCGCACGGCGGATGCGCAATCGCGCAGCAAAACGGCGCCCGTGCCGGAAGAGGTTTCCATATGAGTTTCTACGACCGTTTGATCGCCGAGACGCAGGCCGCGCGCGATGCGTTCTTCTCTATCCCCATCGTGCTCGAAGCCGCGCAGAACGGCGTCGATCGCGATCTCTACATCGCCTATCTGACGGAAGCCTATCACCACGTCCGGCACACCTGCCCCTTGCTCGCCCATACGCTCGCGCACTGCCCGAAGCACGACACGGCCTACCGCAAGGCGCTTCTCGAATATCTCGACGAGGAACAGGGCCACGAGGAATGGATTCTCGACGACATCGCCCATATCGGCGGCGATGCCGAAGCGGTGAGGCGCGGCGATGGCGGCTGGCCGGTGCGCGCCATGGTCTCCTGGGTCTACTACGCCGTCGGCTTCCTCAACCCCTATTCCATGCTCGGCATGGTTCTCGTTCTCGAAGGCACCTCGGTCGACATCGCCTCGGCGGGCGCCGATGCCGCGCGCAAGCGCCTCGGCATGATCGGCGAACAGAAGGGATTCTCCTATCTGACCTCGCACGGCACCCTCGACCGCGAGCACATCGTCTTCTTCCAGAACCTCGTCAACGCCGTCGAGGACGAAGAGAACCGCCGCGCGATTATCGACACGGCAAACATGGTCTATGCGCTCTGGGGCGAGATGTTCGCGAAGCTCGCCCGCGACGCGGAAAAGAGGAGTGAGCGCAATGCAGCCTGACGCACGTGTCGTCGTCATAACGGGCGCCGGGTCGGGCATCGGCGCGGCGCTCGCGCGCGAAGCCGCGAAGAGCGGTGCGCAACTCGTCCTCGCAGGCCGCCGCGCCGAGCCGCTCGCCGACGTCGCCGACACGCTCCGCGCCGCGCTGCCGCCCATCCTCGTGCAGGCCGACGTGACCCTGCCGGACGGCCGCCGCCTCCTTCGCGAGGCTTGTATGCAGGCGGGCGGCCGCGTCGACATGCTCATCAACAATGCGGGCGTCGTCCGCACCGGTCCTCTCCAGGCAATGGACGACCGCTCCGTCGAGGCGATGATCGCGACGAACCTCGCCGCGCCCCTCCTCCTCGCGCGCGACCTCCTGCCCATGCTCCGCCGCTCGAAGTCCCCGCGCATCGTCAATGTGGGCTCGATGTTCGGCGACATCGCCTTCCCGCTCTTCGCGGTCTACTCGGCAACGAAGTTCGGCCTTCGCGGTCTCTCGGACGCGCTCCGTCGCGAATTGCAGCCCGAGGGGATCGGCGTCACCTATGCCGCCCCCCGCGCGGTTCGCACCCCCGCCGCGCAAGAGTTCGACGCACTGGTCGAACCCTTCGCCATGAAGCTCGATGCACCGGAGAAGGTCGCGCGGCGCATCTGGCGCGGAGCCATCAAGGGCAAGCGGACGATTTATCCCGCAGGCCCCGAGCGCCTCTTCATCTTCGTGCAGCAGTTCCTGCCCCGCGCGGTCGACAACGGCCTCGTGAAGCAGCTGACCGCCTTCACCGCCCGCGAACCCGCCACCCCGAAACAGATCCCCCAAAACCGGGCATAAGTTTCTGGCCCACCCTCCCCCTTTTTCTTCGCCTCCCCCTCGCGGGGAGGCCGGATTGCGTTCCGCAATCCGGGTGGGGGGAAATCCCCAGCCGGGACAAGCTCACTTCATCCGTATACTGACTGATATGAATCTCTCTTCGTGACGTTTCGATGACATTCGCGTGACAGTCGGGTGCGGCTTATCCCGCAAACGCCGATTCCGCGAACAACATCAAGGGCTTGGCCGGCCGGGAGATATCCACGCCCCCACCGTCACGATGCTCCGCGCCGCCG
Organism: Parvibaculum sp.; assembly: GCA_014359855.1. Classification (GTDB taxonomy): domain Bacteria; phylum Pseudomonadota; class Alphaproteobacteria; order Parvibaculales; family Parvibaculaceae; genus Parvibaculum. The sequence continues at coordinate 870 of JACIYQ010000268.1, read as the reverse complement.
CGTCCATGGCAAGCCGCTAAGTCCCGGCATTTACGGGGAAATTCCTGAATATCCCCGGTCCATAAATGAACACGCGCGCCCCTTCAAACCGGGCGCCATAGGCCATAGACTGCGCGCAAACGCCATTCAGAATTCGGGAACGCCCATGTTCGTCCATTTCTTCCATGAACTCAAAAAGGCCAATGTGCCCGTCAGCCTGCGTGAATATCTCACGCTGCTGGAGGCCATGGACGCAGACGTCATCGACCGCAAGGTCGAGGATTTCTACTACCTCTCGCGCTCGGCGCTGGTGAAGGACGAACGCAACCTCGACAAGTTCGACCTCGTTTTCTCCCATGTTTTCAAGGGTTTGGAACAAGTGGGCGAAGGCAGCATCGCCCATATCCCGGAAGAATGGCTCCGCGCCCTCACCGAGAAGTTCCTGACCGAGGAAGAGAAGGCGCAGATCGAGGCCCTGGGCGGCTGGGAAAAGATCATGGAGGAGTTGCAAAAGCGCCTCGAGGAGCAGAAGGAACGCCACGAAGGCGGCAGCAAGTGGATCGGCACGGGAGGAACTTCTCCTTTCGGTGCAAATGGTTACAACCCGGAAGGCGTCCGCATCGGTCAGAAGGAAGGCCGCCACGGCAAGGCCGTGAAGGTCTGGGACAAGCGCGAATACAAGAACCTCGACGACCAGATCGAGCTCGGCACACGCAACATCAAGGTGGCGCTCCGCCGCCTGCGCCGCTTCGCGCGCGAAGGCGCACCGACGGAGCTCGATCTCGACGGCACCATCAAGGCGACCGCGCATCAGGGCTATCTCGACCTGATCATGCGGCCCGAGCGCCGCAACAAGATCAACGTATTGATTTTCTTCGATATTGGCGGCTC
>JACIYQ010000267.1 GCA_014359855.1 Parvibaculum sp. | reverse complement strand
CGTGAAGTCCTACCGCGACCTGCCGCGCAATCTCTTCCACATCCAGTGGAAGTTCCGCGACGAGATCCGCCCCCGCTTCGGCGTCATGCGCGGCCGCGAATTCCTGATGAAGGACGCCTATTCCTTCGATCTCGATGTCGAGGGCGCGCGCCGCGCCTACCGCAAGATGTTCGTCGCCTATCTGCGCACCTTCGACCGCCTGGGGCTCCGCGCCATCCCGATGGCCGCCGACACCGGCCCCATCGGCGGCGACATGAGCCATGAATTCATCATCCTCGCCGAAACGGGCGAGAGCGCCGTCTTCTGCCACCGCGACCTCGTGGACATGCCCGTCCCCGGCGACGACATCGACTACGAGGCGGACCTCACCCCCGTCATCGCCGCACGCACCGATCTCTACGCCGCGACCGACGAGAAGCACGACCCCGCCGCCTTCGAGGCCGCGGTGCCCGAGGACAAGCGTCTCTCCGCCCGCGGCATCGAGGTCGGCCACATCTTCTTCTTCGGCACCAAATATTCGCAGGCCATGGGCTGCGTCGTCGCCGGTCCGGACGGCAAGGAAACGCCGCTCCAGATGGGCTCCTACGGCATCGGCGTCTCGCGCCTCGCCGGCGCCATCATCGAGGCGAGCCACGACGACGCGGGCATCGTCTGGCCCGACACCGTCGCGCCCTTCCGTGTCGGCCTCGTGAATTTGAAGAGCGGCGACGCCGAAACCGATGCCGCCTGCGAGGCGCTTTATGCGAAGCTCGAAGCTGCCGGCGTCACCGTCCTTTACGACGACACGGAAGAGCGCGCCGGTGCGAAGTTCTCGACCATGGACCTCATCGGCCTGCCCTGGCAGCTCGTCGTCGGTCCGCGTGGCCTCAAATCCGGCACGGTCGAGCTGAAGCGCCGCGCCACCGGCGAAAAGGAAGAACTGTCCGCCGAAGCCGCCCTCGCGAAGATCGCTGGAAACTGAACGCGATGAAACTGAAACGAGGCTATCGCATGTAATCGACCGCCTCTCCATCAGGACCACCCTCCCCTTGAGGGAGGGTCAAAATTTGCAGCGCAAATTTTGGGGAGGGGTAAACGAGGGAAACGGGAGGCAAGTCATCCGCCGATAGTGGAGGCCCCCTCCCCGAAATTTACTTCGCTGACGCTCGCAAATTTCGACCCTCCCACAGGGGGAGGGTGTTGCCCTGAAGTCGGCATGACGACAACACAGGACAGGATATGACGGACGCCACATACCCTGAAAAGAAAGCCGGCCGCGCCCGCGCCTTCGGTGCCTTCGAATGGCTGCTCGCCATGCGCTACCTGCGCTCGCGCCGCCGCGAGGGCATCGTCTCCGTCATCGCGGGCATCTCCTTTGCCGGCATCATGCTCGGCGTCGCCACCCTCATCATCGTCATGTCGGTGATGAACGGTTTCCGCACCGAGCTTCTCTCCCGCATTCTGGGCCTCAACGGCCACATGTTCGTCCAGGGCGTCGGCGCCAACATCGTGAACTACGATCAGGTGGCCGAGCGCGTGCGCGGCGTACCAGGTGTCGTGAGCGTCATTCCGCTGGTCGACGGTCAGGTCATGGTGCAGAGCGCGCGCAGCGCGACCGGCGCTCTCGTGCGCGGCATGCGCGAGAACGACCTGAAAAGCCTCGGCATCGTCTCTGACAATATCGTCGCCGGCTCGCTCGACGGGCTGGACGAGGGCGGCGTCGCCGTGGGCTCGCGCCTCGCCGCCAATCTCGGCCTCACCGTCGGCGACAACATCACGCTTCTCTCGCCGCGCGGCGCGATCACGCCCTTCGGCACCGCGCCCAAGGTCGGTGCCTTCCCCATCGGGGCGATCTTCGAGATCGGCATGTCCGAATACGATGCGAGCTTCGTCTTCATGTCGCTCGATGAAGCGCGCGCCTTCTTCCGCACCTATGAAGGCGTCAGCGCCCTCGAAGTCCGCATCGAAAATCCCGACCGCGTGAACAATGCCGTGCAGCCCATCGCCATGGCCGCCGGTCCCTGCTGCGCCATTTTCACCTGGCAGCAGCGCAACGAAAGCTTCTTTTCCGCGTTGCAGGTCGAGCGCAACGTGATGTTTTTGATCCTCACGCTCATCCTCATCGTCGCCTCGCTCAACATCATCTCCGGCCTCATCATGCTGGTAAAGGACAAGGGCAGGGACATCGCAGTCCTGCGCACCATGGGCGCGACGCGCGGTGCCGTCATGCGCGTCTTCTTCATCTCCGGCGCTTCCATCGGCGTCACGGGCACGCTGGCGGGCTTCCTGCTCGGTCTCGTCTTCTGCCTCAACATCGAGACGCTGCGCCAATGGATATCCGATCTGTCGGGCACCGAGCTTTTCTCGCCGGAAGTCTATTTCCTCAGCCACATGCCGGCCGAGGTCGATGCAAGCGAGGTCACCGCCGTCGTGCTGATGGCGCTCTTCCTCTCCTTCGCGGCGACACTCTATCCCGCATGGCGCGCCGCCTCGCTCGATCCGGTGGAGGCGCTCCGCTATGAGTGACGCGCCCGTTCTCGCCCTTCGCGGCATCACCCGCACCTTCAGGCAGGGCGATGCCGAACTGCGCATCTTCGCGGGCGCCGATCTCGACATCTGGCAAGGCCAGATCGTCGCGCTGGTCGGTCCGTCGGGTTCCGGCAAATCCTCGCTCCTCCACATCGCGGGCCTGCTCGAAGCGCCGAATGCGGGCGAGGTCTGGATCGGCGGCGTTGAGGCCGTCGGTCTGTCGGACGCGCGGCGCACCGCCATCCGCCGCGCCGACCTCGGCTTCGTCTATCAGTTCCACAATCTCCTGCCCGAATTCTCGGCGGTGGAGAATGTCGTCCTCCCGCAGATGATCGCGGGCGCCGGCAAGCGCGAGGCGCGCGCCTTTGCGATGGACCTCCTCGTCCGCATGGGCCTCGGCGACCGCGCCGGGCACCGTCCGGCGGAGCTTTCGGGCGGCGAGCAGCAGCGCGTCGCCATCGCCCGCGCGCTGGCGAACCGTCCCCATGTCCTCCTCGCCGACGAGCCGACCGGCAACCTCGATCCGAAAACCTCGCGCATGGTCTTCGCCGAGCTCCTGAACATCTGCCGCTCGCAAGGCGTCGCCGCCCTCATTGCCACCCACAATCTCGACCTCGCCAGCCACATGGACCGCGTCGTCCTCCTCCACGAGGGCAAGCTCCACGAAGGCAGCGACATCGCCGCCGAGTATCAGAGCCTCTGATCCTCAAATAAGCATGTCACCCCGGCGGAAGCCGGGGCCCATGGGCCCTGCGGCAAATGGTTCGCCATCCCGCTTTCCCTTGAGCCTCCACCAACTGGAAGGTCTATTCTGGAAATCCAATCAGGAGGCCGCCCCATGACCCGCATCTCCCGCCGCTCTTTCGTCCTCTCCGCGCTCGCCGCTGCCATGCTGGCCGCTGTGGCACTTCCCGCCCATGCCGCATCCGAGACCCTTGAGGTCTACAAGACGCCCTGGTGCGGCTGCTGCACCGCTTGGGTGGACCATATGCGCGAGGCAGGCTTTGCGGTTCGCGTGACGGAGATGGAAGACCTTGAGCCCTTCAAGGCCCGCCATGGCGTCACCGAGGAGCTTGCCTCCTGCCACACGGCGCTCATCGGCGGCTATGTCGTCGAGGGCCATGTGCCCGCTTCCGACGTCGCCCGCCTTCTGAAGGAACGCCCGGAGGCAACGGGCCTCGCCGTTCCCGGCATGCCCATGGGCTCGCCGGGCATGGAGATGGACGGCCACTCGGAGCCCTACGAGGTCGTTCTCTTCGCTCCCGGCAAGCGCGAAACCTTCACCCGCTATTGAAGCCATGTCTCACACGAGTGTGTCGTCCCGGCGCCTCTCCACTTCGGAGGCGTTCGTGACCATGTTGAGGGAAGCCGAATTTCAAGACATACATAGGGTGCTGCGGCCCATCGCATTTGGCGGGTGGATGTAGCCTGAGCAGCTTAGGTAAACTTTACATCGCGGTGCTTTGTTGTTCTTATATATTTGAAATTTCATGTGAATTTCTATGTTTACATTTTGTGTCCACACATAACCGTTCTGACCGTCATTTTCCGGAGCGGATGCGTCGTGTAGCTTCTTGCCATGCTCCGCATCCTCGAAACGCTCACCGATCCCGGCAATCCGGACAGGGCCAATGAAGATTCCTTTGGCTACGAAGGCGCTTATGCCTGGGTGATCGACGGTGCGACGGATGTTGCGGACGGTCCGCTGATCGGGGCCGAGACGGGCGCGCACTGGCTCGCCCATCAGGCGAGCGCGCTCTTTGCCGCCAACGCCATGCGCTACGGCGCCGATCTTCGTAGCCTTGTCCGCTTCACTATCGAGACGCTCGCGCACCGTTTCGAGCGGGAGCGTCTTCGTCCGCCGAACGGCCGCCACGAATGGCCGAGCGCGGCCATGGCAATGATCCATGCAGGCGAAGACAAACTCGCCTGTGCCAACTTCGCCGATTGCGGCCTCATCCTTCTCGACGATGACAGCGACGAGGCGCGCGTCTTCGGGGTGAAACATACCTCGCGCGAGGCGCGCGCCATGAGCCGCACGGCGGAGCTGATCGCCGCGCTCGCGCCCGGCGAACGTCCTTTCGGCAACGCCGCCATCATGGCCTATCTGCGTGACAATCGCCGCCGTCAGAACACGGAAGAGGGCTACTGGATTCTCGGCATCGACCCCGAGGCAGCCGCGCATATGCGCTACTGGGAAGTTCCGCTGGCGCGCCCCGTAACCGGGCTTCTCTTCAGCGACGGCTTCGGTTCCCTCGTCTTCGACTATCACCGCTTCGATCCGGCAACGCTCGTGCGCCGGGCCGCGCTTGGCGGGCTTTCCTCCATCGTCGCGGAGGTCCGCCACGTCGAGGCGATGGAGGATCCGGACTGCCTTTCACACCCCAGGTTCAAGCGCCACGACGACGCGACGGCGGTCCTTTTCCGGGTCGAATGAGAGGGCACCGCGGGGGCTTTCAGTCGGCGTATTTTTCTCTTTTATTTCAGCAGGTTACAACCAGCCTGCCCAAGTGTTTGAAGTTGCCGTGACGGGGCGGAACTGATAGTCTCGCAATCGGTAAATGAGAGGGATTCGGTGGAAGCCGGATGGCCTCTTTTTCGTTCCTTCAGGGTGTCGCGCGGGCGGGGTTTCGGGCCGTTGCGGCGATGCTCCCAAAAGTCAGAAAAACACTTGTCCGATACGCCAGACAGCGACATTCCGGGTGATGAGCCGGCCCCGGGCGACGATACCGGCATGGGTGACGGCCTGAGCGGTTCGGGCGATCTGCCGCCCGGCGGTCCGGGAGGTTCTTCCGCCGGCGGTCCGCCGCCGGAGCGCGACGTCGCGCCCATTTCCATCGAAGAAGAGATGCGCAGCTCCTATCTCGACTACGCGATGAGCGTGATCGTGAGCCGTGCGCTGCCCGATGCGCGGGACGGCCTCAAGCCCGTCCACCGCCGCATCCTCTTCTCGATGAACGAGAACGGCTACGACTGGAACAAGCCCTATCGCAAGTCCGCCCGTGTGGTCGGCGACGTCATCGGTAAATATCATCCGCATGGCGACCAGTCGATCTACGACGCGCTGGTCCGCATGGCGCAGGATTTCTCCATGCGCCTGCCGCTGCTCGACGGTCAGGGCAATTTCGGCTCCGTCGATGGCGACCCGCCCGCCGCGATGCGTTACACCGAAGTGCGCATGGCCAAGACCGCGCATTCGCTGCTGAACGACATCGACAAGAACACGATCGACTTCAAGGACAATTACGACGGCACCGAAAGAGAACCCGTCGTTCTTCCGGCCGAACTGCCGAACCTTCTCGTCAATGGCGCGAACGGCATTGCCGTCGGCATGGCGACCAACATCCCGCCGCACAATCTCGGCGAGGTGATCGACGCCTGCATCGCGCTCATCGACAATCCGTCCATCACCATCGACGAGTTGATCGAACACATTCCCGCGCCGGATTTTCCGACCGGCGGCATCATGCTCGGACGGCAAGGCGCGCGTTCGGCCTATCACACCGGCAAGGGTTCCGTCGTCGTGCGCGGGCGTGTCGATATCGAGGAGGTCCGCAAGGATCGCCAGGCGCTCATCATCACCGAGATTCCCTATCAGGTGAACAAGGCGTCGATGGTGGAAAAGATCGCGGACCTCGTGCGCGAAAAGCGCATCGAGGGCATCGCCGATCTGCGCGACGAGTCCGACCGCAACGGCATGCGCGTCGTCGTGGAGCTTCGCCGCGACGCTGTGCCGGATGTCGTGCTGAACCAGCTCTATCGCTACTCGCCGCTGCAGCAGAGCTTCGGCTGCAACATGCTCGCGCTCGATCACGGCCGCCCGGAACTGATGAACCTGAAGCAGTTCCTCGACATCTTCGTCGCTTTCCGCGAGGAAGTGATTTCGCGGCGGACGAAGTTCGAGCTCAACAAGGCGCGCGACCGGGCCCATGTGCTCGTCGGCCTCGCCATCGCGGTCGCGAATATCGACGAGGTGATCAAGCTCATCCGCACCGCGCCCGATCCGGCCTCGGCCCGCGAAAGCCTGATGGCGCGGGACTGGCCGGCGCGCGACATCGCGCCGCTCATCGCGCTCATCGACGATCCGCGTCACCGCCTGGCGGAAGACGGCACCATCCGCATGTCGGAAGAGCAGGCGAGGGCGATCCTCGAACTCCGCCTGCAGCGCCTCACCGCGCTCGGCCGCGACGAGATCGGTGACGAGCTGAAGGGCCTCGGCGAGAGGATCGAGGATTATCTCGCCATTCTGCGCTCGCGCGCGCGCGTGCTCGACATCATGCGCGAGGAGCTGACCGCCGTCCGGAGCGAGTTCGCGACGCCGCGCCGCACCGAGATCGCGGAAGCTGAAGGCGAGTTCGAGGACGAAGACCTCATCCAGCGCGAGGACATGGTCGTCACGGTCAGCCACCACGGCTACATCAAGCGCGTGCCGCTCTCGACCTATCGGGCGCAGCGCCGTGGCGGCAAGGGCCGTTCCGGCATGTCCACGAAGGAAGAGGATTTCGTCACCCGCCTCTTCGTCGCGAACACGCACACGCCCATGCTCTTCTTCTCCTCCACGGGCATGGTCTACAAGCTCAAGGTCTGGCGTCTGCCGCAATCGACGCCCCAGGCGCGCGG
>JACIYQ010000266.1 GCA_014359855.1 Parvibaculum sp. | reverse complement strand
CGCCCTGGAGGCGCACCGGCTGGCGGGCGACACGGGCATTCTTGGCCAGGTCGCAAGCCTCTTCGCCGGAAACTAGGTCTCGGGAACGAAACAACATGGAACAAGCAGTGACCAACGTCCCGGACTTCCTGCCAGCCTTGCCTGAAATCTTCATGGCGCTTGGTGCCATGGCGCTTCTCATGTGGGGTGTCTTCCGCAAGTGCGATGCGCGCGAAACGGGCATCGGCGCCATCGGCCTCTTCGTGCTCGTCGCGGCGCTGCTCGTCATCGAGCCCGGCACCGCGGTTCAGGCCTTCGGCGGCATGTTCGTCGTCGACGTCTTCACCAGGTTCATGAAGCTGCTGATCCTGCTTGCCGCGGTCGCCGCCATCGTCATGTCCTTCGGCTTCATCCGCCGCGAAAACATGGACCGCTTCGAGTTCCCGGTGCTCATCGTGCTGGCGACGCTCGGTATGTTCATGATGGTCTCTGCGAACGGCCTCATCTCGCTCTACATGGGCCTCGAACTTCAGAGCCTCTCGCTCTACGTCATCGCCGCCATTCATCGCGACAATGCGCGCGCGACGGAAGCGGGCCTCAAATATTTCGTCCTCGGCGCTCTCGCCTCCGGCATGCTGCTCTATGGCGCATCGCTCGTTTACGGCTTCACCGGCAGCGTCGAGTTCTCGGGCATCGCGGGGGTCCTCGCCAAGGAAGGCACGAATATCGGCGTCATCTTCGGCATCGTCTTCGTGCTGGCGGGCCTCGCCTTCAAGATCTCGGCCGTGCCCTTCCACATGTGGACGCCGGACGTCTATGAAGGCGCGCCCACGCCGGTCACCGCCTTCTTCGGCGGTGCGCCGAAGGTCGCGGCCATGGCGCTCATCCTGCGCGTCCTTTTCGGCGCCTTCCCCTCCATGGAAGCCGAATGGCAGCAGATCGTCGTCTTCATCTCGATCGCCTCGATGGTGCTCGGTGCCTTCGCCGCCATCGGCCAGTCGAACATCAAGCGCCTCATGGCCTACAGCTCGATCTCGCACATGGGCTTCGCGCTGGTCGGCCTTGCCGCTGGAACGCCGGAAGGCGTGCGCGGTGTGCTGATCTATCTCGTCATCTATGTGGTGATGAATGTCGGCGTCTTCTGCTGCATCCTCGCCATGCAGCGCAAGGAAGGCTATGTCGAGAGCATTTCAAATCTCGCCGGCCTCTCACGCAACCAGCCGATGATGGCCTTCCTGCTCGCCATGCTCATGTTCTCTCTGGCGGGCGTGCCGCCGCTCGCGGGCTTCTTCGGCAAGTTCTACGTCTTCATGGCCGCCATTGAGGCGGGGCTCTATCCGCTCGCCGTCATCGGCGTGCTGTCCAGCGTCGTCGGCGCCTTCTATTACCTGCGCATCGTCAAGATCATGTATTTCGACGAACCGGCGGAACCCTTCATCCAGCCCATGCCGGGCGAACTCGCCACGGTGCTCGGCATCACCGGCGTTTTCACCATGCTCTTCTTCGTCTATCCCGCGCCGTTGATTCTGGGCGCGCAGGCCGCCGCCGGCGCGCTCCTGCCGTAACGCATGACGGACATCCGCCGCTTCGACGAGATCGACAGCACCAACGAAGAGGCGCGCCGTCTCGGCGAACGTGGCGAGCAAGGCCCCGTCTGGATCGTCGCCGCGCGGCAGACGGCCGGCCGTGGCCGCCGGGGCAGGGCATGGGAAAGCCCCTCCGGCAATTTCATGGGCACGCTCTATCTCACGCCTCATTGCAGCCCCCGCGAGGCGGGCGAGCTTTCCTTCGTCGCCGCCGTGGCGGTGCATGATGCGGTCTCCTCGCTGCTCCCGCCGCCGCTGCGCCCCGCGCTCCGCCTCAAATGGCCGAACGACCTCCTGCACGAGCGCGCCAAGCTCGCCGGCATCCTGCTCGAGTCTTCGGGCGTCGCGGGCGCCGAGGTCGCCTGGGTCGCCATCGGCATGGGCGTCAATCTCGCCATGCATCCGCAAGGCCTCGAATACCCGGCCACCTCGCTCGCCGCCATGGGTGTGAGTGGCGTGACCCCGGACGACGCGCTCGCCGTCCTCGATGCCGCCTTCACGCGCTGGCTCGCCGTCTGGCGGGAGGTGCAGGGCTTCGCCGCCATCCGCGAGGCCTGGTTGAAGCGGGCGGAGGGCATCGGCGGGCGCATCGCGGTGCGCCTGTCCTCCGGTACGCTGGAAGGCACCTTCGAGGGCCTCGCACCCGACGGCGCACTCCAGCTTCGTCTGGACGATGGGACCTTGCACCTCGTCTCGGCCGGGGACGTGTTCTTCGGTGGTCTCCCGCAATGACGGAAAAATGCGCGACGATTGCAGATGTGCAATACTCGCAAAATATGAGTATCCCAGCTTCCCCCCGCGTCGCCAATCCGCGCGACGAACTCGTCTTCCTGCCGCTTGGCGGGTCCGGCGAGATCGGCATGAATTTGAACCTCTACGGCTACGGCCCGGAGGATGACCGCCGCTGGATCATGGTCGACCTCGGCGTCACCTTCGGCGACGAGCGCACGCCCGGCATCGACCTCATCATGCCGGACCCGGCCTTCATCGAAGAGCACCGAGACGAGCTTCTCGCCATCGTGCTCACCCACGCGCATGAGGATCACATCGGCGCCGTCGCGCATATCTGGCCGCGGCTGCGCTGCCCGGTCTATGCCACGCCCTTCACGGCGGCCATGGTGCGCGGCAAACTCATCGAGGCGGGCATCGAGGATGAAGTGCCCATGCACATCATTCCCCTCGGTCACCGTTTCGATCTCGGCCCCTTCGACATTGAGCTCGTCACGCTCACGCATTCGATCCTGGAGCCGAATGCGCTGGCCATCCGCACGCCGCTCGGCCTCGTCCTTCACACCGGCGACTGGAAGATCGACCCCGATCCCGTTATTGGCGGCGACATCGACGAAGCGCGCCTGCGCGCCATCGGCGACGAGGGCGTCCGTGCCATCGTCTGCGATTCGACCAACGTCTTCTCGCCCGGCACCGCGGGCTCCGAGGCCGATGTCGCGGCGAGCCTCATCGAACTTCTGAAAAACTGCGAGGGCAGGGTGGCGATGACCACCTTTGCGTCCAATGTCGCCCGCCTCGAAAGCATCATCCGCGCGGGCGAAGCCTGCGGCCGTCATCCCGTCCTTGTCGGGCGCGGCATGCATCGCGTGGTCGCCGCCGCGCGCGAGGTCGGCTACCTCACCGATCTCCCGCGCATCGTCAGCGAGGACGATGCCGGCTACCTCCCGCGCGAAAAGGTGCTCCTCATCTGCACCGGCAGTCAGGGCGAACCCCGCGCGGCGCTTTCCCGCATCGCCGAGGACAACCACCCCCAGATCGTGCTGGAAAGAGGCGACACGGTCATCTTCTCTTCCCGTGTCATTCCGGGTAACGAGACGTCGATCTTCGACCTGCAGAACCTGCTCGCGACACGCGGCATTCGCGTCATCACCGAGAAGGATCACTTCGTTCATGTCTCCGGTCATCCGTGCAGGGACGACCTCGCCGCCATGTATCAGTGGATCAGGCCCGAGGTCTCGATCCCCGTGCATGGCGAGGCACGCCATCTGGCGGAGCATGCCGCCTTCGCGCGCGAGCTTCAGGTGCCGGAGCAGGTCGTGGTGAGAAACGGCCTCATGGTCCGCATTGCGCCGGGGCCCGCCGAGGTCGTGGACGAGGCGCCTGCCGGCCGCATCTATCTCGACGGCGAAGTGCTCACCGACAAGGACGAGGGCGCGGTGCAGGAGCGCCTCCGCCTCTCCTTCGCGGGTTCCGTCTTCGTCAGCATCGTTCTGGACGGCAAGGGGCAGGTCCGCGGCGATCCGCAGGTCCGCCTCATCGGCGTGCCGGAGGAGGACTCATTCGGCGTTCCCTTCGAGGATCGCACGCTCGACGCCGTGGACGACGCGCTCGGGCGCCTGCCCGCAAAGCGCCGTCAGGACGACGATGCCGTAGCGGAATTCTTGCGTCGCGCCGTGCGCGGCGCGCTCCGCCGTGAATGGGGCAAGAAGCCCCAGGTTGAGGTCGTGGTGACAAGGATCTGACGTTCCTTGCCCATCCCCCGAAACCCGCCTAAATATGGGCCATTGGAATTGAACCTGTAAGGAACTCCGCCGATGCTCGGTCCGCTCAATCACGTCGCCATCGCCGTTCCGGATATCCACGCCGCCGCCGAAACCTATCGCAAGAAGTTCAATGCGAAGGTCTCCGAGGCGGTGCCCCAGCCGGACCACGGCGTGACCACGGTTTTCGTCGATCTCGGCAACACCAAGATCGAACTGCTGGAACCCCTGGGCGAGAATTCGCCCATCGTCGGCTTCCTTGCGAAGAACCCGAAGGGCGGCATCCACCACATCTGCATCGAGGTCGAGGACATCGACGCCGCCTGCGAAAAGATGACCGTCGAAGGCGTCACCATCACAGGCACCGGCAAGCCGAAGATCGGCGCGCATGGCAAGCCCGTCGTCTTCCTTCACCCGAAAGACCTGAACGGCACGCTCGTCGAGCTGGAACAGGCCTGAGGCGCCGCGCCCATGGACCCGATTGCCGGCATTGCCATCTATTTCGTTCTCTGGTGGGTCGTCCTGTTTGCGGTCCTGCCCTGGGGCATTCGCTCCCAGCACGAGACGGGCGAAGCGGTCCCCGGCTCCGAGGCGGGTGCGCCCGTCCGCCCCGCGCTCTGGAAGAAGGCCCTCGCGACGACGCTGATCGCCGGCGTCGCCTGGGTTTTTGTCGCCTGGATATACGTCTACCAGCCCATCTCCTTCGACGACGTCCCCTTCATGCCGGACCTCAGCAACGAGTATTGAGGCGGCCTGCTACCTCTCAGACCTCTCCATCGAGATCACCCTCCCCCTGCGGGAGGGGCAAAATTTGCCTCGCAAATTTTGGGGAGGGGTAAGGGTAAGACGCTCGATCACCTCAGCCCGATCCAGCGGGAGCGGACAAAAAAAGCTCAAAAAGAAGCAAGGTCCGCTTTCGCGGCCTTGCTGCTTTAGTGCTCCCTCGTGTCGCGCCTCCGCAATCCTTTCCGGACCGTCGAAGTCTGCGTTCTCTCCCTAAACTTGGGCTTACGCTTTCGCTTATCCCTTTTTGTGGAAGGGACTATAGCCAGCCTGCGGCGAGGTGTCACGCCCCTTTTTGCTGTGAATGAAATTTTTGCAGCATTATGTGCCCGCCCGGGTAATTTCCGAACGATGCTTCACGCCGGAATGGCATTTCATTGCAGGGCGAGTTTCACCATGAAGGCGAGCGCGATGACCGAGACCGCCCAGTTGAGGTCGCGCATCCGTCCCGAGAGAAGCTTGATCGCCGCATAGGAGATCACCCCGAGACCGATCCCGCTCGCGATCGAATAGGTGAAGGGAATGGCGAGCGCGGTAACGAGCGCAGGCGCCGTCTCCGTCACGTCCTTCCAGTCGAGATGGGCAAGGCTCCGCGCCATCAGGCAGGCGATGAAGACGAGGGCGGGCGCCGTCGCATAAACGGGCACGGTTTCGGCGAGCGGCGCGAGGACGAGGCTCGCAAGGAAGAGCACGGCCACGGTAACGGCCATCAGCCCCGTCCGGCCGCCTGCTTCGATGCCCGCCGCGCTCTCGATATAGCTCGTGGTCGAGGACGTGCCGAGCGCCGCCCCGATAATCGTTGCCGACGAATCCGCCACCATCGCCTTGCGCAGCCGCGGCAGCCGTCCCTCCGCATCCGCCATGCCGGCATGCTGTCCGACGCTGAGCAGCGTCCCCGTCGTATCGAGAAGATCGACCAGCAGGAACACGAAGACGATGGTCACGAATCCGGCGCTGATCGCGCCTGCCAGGTCCATCTCCAGGAAGGTCGGAGCGAGGGAAGGGGGTGCCGCCGCGATGCCGTGCAGCGGCTGCCATCCGGCCAGCACGGCGATAGCCGTCACGGCAAGGATTGTCACCATGATGGCGCCGGGCACCCGCCGGTATTGCATGGCGACCAGCGCCACGAAACCCGCCATCGCGAGCAGCGTTCCCGGCACGGCGAGATTACCGAGTGTCACCAGCGTTACGGGGTGGTCCGCCACGATGCCTGCGTTTTCGAGTCCGATCAGCGCAAGGAAGAAGCCGATGCCCGCCCCGATCCCGTATTTCAGCGAACGTGGAATGGAGTTCACAAGCCGCTCGCGCAGCGGCGATAGCGAGAGCAGCAGGAACAGAACGCCGGACAGAAACACTCCGCCAAGCGCGAGCCGCCAGTCGCCGCCGAATTGCGGCACCACCGTATAGGCGAAATAGGCGTTGAGCCCCATGCCCGGCGCGAGCGCGACAGGGTAGTTCGCATAAAGTCCCATGATGAGCGAGCCTGCCGCCGCCGCCAGACATGTCGCGACGAAGACCGCGCCGAAATCCATCCCCGCCGCGCCGAGGATCGCCGGATTCACGAAGATGATATAGGCCATGGTGAGATAGGCCGTGAGCCCGGCAACGATCTCGGTACGGACAGTCGTACCGTTCGCCCTCAGCGCGAACAGCCGCTCGATCAGCTCTTCATTGTTGTCGTTCACCGTTTTCCCCCTTAACCCCTCCACGTCATTGCGAGGAGCGACGCGACGAGTAAAATCCCCGCAACAATTCCTTAAAGCCCCCGCGCGCAGGATGAAAGCATGATGAAGCGCCTTTACATCCTTCTGGCCCTCCTTCCGGTCCTTGGGGGCTCCGCCGCCCATGCGGCTGAACTCGCCGGCAGCGCCGCCCCGCGCATCGTCGAAATCTCTGAGGACGACTGCCGCCGCATCGCCCCCTATCTCCCGGGCGGGGCGGACTATGTGCCGGGCGTGGCCGCCAATGGCAGCGCCGTCGCCCCCGCCGATATCGATGGCGGTTACCGCTATGGCCTGCGCCCCCTTTACGAATTCGACGTGACGCTCGATCCGCTCGCCGGCCGAAATCCCGCTTTCAATTCGGCCACGGAAATGACGGTCGCCCGCATCGTCATCGACACCCGGACGGGCCACGCCACCATAGACGGCGAGGACATCTCCGGTGTGGACCATGCGCTGGCCGAGGCCTGTGCAAGATTGCATCAGGTCCGGCCGAAATAGCCTTGCCGCCTTCCGGAGAGCCCGGCTTTCATTGACAGCCCTTTCCCCGGCCCGCACCCTTCAGGCGGGTAAGGGCAGGGTGTAGGCTGATGATTTCTCGCTGGCGCAAAGCCGCGTTCGTTCTCTTGTGCGCTTCGTTCGTGGTCATGAGCATGGGCCCCGCCGCTCACGCGCAGGACGCGCGCTGGCGCATCACCAAGGAGCGCTGGAGCGAGAGCGACGAAAAGGCATGGCAGGACTTTGTGGCAGGCCTCGGCGCCGCCGATTGCTGGACCTTCGACCAGTGCATCAAGAGCCCAGCCAATCCCTATCGCCATACCGATCCGAAAACCCGCTTCTATGTCGATTGCGCGGACATGCCCTATGTCCTTCGCGCCTATTTCGCCTGGAAGAACGGTCTGCCCTTCGCCTGGCAGTCGGCCATGCAGTCGGCGGACGAGCCGGGCGGCGACATCCGCTATTCCTCTTATGGCAATGTCGTCGTCGCCCGCGACAGTGTTCCGCGCACGGCCAATGGCGTCAGCGCGATCCCCGTTCTGCATACGCTCGTGAACGTCGTCTCGACGGCCATGTTCCGCCGCAACGCGCTGGCCGACGATCCGGCGATGTTCTCCGACACCTATTCGCCGCGCCTCGACCGCGAGGCGATCGTGCCGGGCACCGTCACCTATGACGTGAACGGCCACGCCTCGCTCGTCTGGCGCGTCGAATCCGGCGGCCGCATTCTCATCTTCTCCTCGCATCCCGATCATTCGCTGAGTCGCAGCTTCCTCGGCAAGGAGTTCCTGCGCACCGGACCTGAACTCGGCTCCATCTTCCAGAAGTTCCGCCCCCTCGAAGTCGTCGGCGCGACGCGCGCCGCGAACGGCGCCCTCGTTGGCGGGCGCATCGTTGCCGCGGCCAACGCCGACATTCCGGACTTCTCCCTGGAGCAGTATCGGGGCAACCCGGCCGGAGACCCGCATCGCTGGCGCTCGGCCTCATGGATGTGGAACGGCGAGAATCTCGACTTCTACACCTATCTCCGCTCGCGCCTCTCGGCGGGCGAACTCGAATACAGGCCCGTCGAGGAATTGCGCGCGATGATGCAGTCGGTCTGCTTCGACCTGCGCTCGCGCAAGCAGGCGGTCGAAATTTCACTTGGCCGCGGCATCCAGAACACCTCCCCGCCGTCCCGCCTGCCGGGCAACGTTTACGGCACGGACGGCGTCTGGGAACTCTATTCCACGCCCTCGCGCGATGCCCGCCTCAAGACGGCCTTCAAGGAGATGTACGATCTCGTCGTCGAGTTCATCAAGATGGACATGGTGGACGCCCCGCGCCTCAAATATGACGGCAACGACCTCGCGGGCGATCTTCTCGCCGCCTATCGGGAACAGAATGCCGCCTGCGACATCTCCTATGTGAACTCCGCCGGCAGCACGGTCGAACTCTCCATCGACACGATCGTCGGCCGTCTCTACGACCTCTCCTTCGATCCCTATCAATGCGTCGAGCGCCGCTGGGGCGCGTCCGGCGCGGAGCGGGCCACCTGCCGGGACGGTGCGGAAAAGACCCGCTGGTACGAGGCGCAGCGCTATCTCCGCAACCAGATCGACCGCACCTACGACGTCGACATGGGCTACACCGTCGAGGAACTGGAAAGAGGCCCCTGGGGCCTGCGCACGGGCCGGGGCGTCGAAGAGGGCCCCGAGGTCGATATCCGCGCTTATCTCGAAGGTCTCGCTTCCCGCCGCACCGCAAGCGGCGAGATTGCGTTGCCGCCCGCGACCCCCTAAAACGGAGCCCTGTTTTCAGGCTCCGGCGGGCCGCTTCGTCCCGCCTCGCGCTGTCCGTCCCAGGGCCGCCGCTTTCAGGATCATCATGCGCCTTTCCAGATATTTTCTGCCCACCCTCCGGGAAAACCCGGCCGAAGCCCAGATCGTCTCCCACCGGCTGATGCTGCGCGCGGGCCTCGTCCGCCAGACCGCCGCCGGCATCTATGCCTGGCTGCCGATGGGCCTTGCCGTGCTCCGCAACATCGAGAAGATCGTCCGCGAGGAGCAGGCGAGGGCGGGCGCCGTCGAACTCCTCATGCCGACGCTCCAGTCCGCCGACCTCTGGCGCCAGTCGGGCCGCTACGACGCCTATGGCCCCGAAATGCTCCGCATCAAGGACCGCCACGAGCGCGACATGCTCTACGGCCCCACCAATGAGGAGATGATTACCGACATCTTCAAGGGTGCCGTGAAGTCCTACCGCGACCTGCCGCGCAACCTCTTTCACATCCAGTGGAAGTTCCGCGACGAGATCCGCCCCCGCTTCGGCGTCATGCGCGGCCGCGAATTCCTGATGAAGGACGGCTACTCCTTCGACCTCGACGTCGAAAGCGCGCGCCGCGCCTACCGCAAGATGTTCGTCGCCTATCTGCGCACCTTCGACCGGCTGGGCCTGCGCGCCATCCCCATGGCCGCCGACACCGGCCCCATCGGCGGCGACATGAGCCATGAATTCATCATCCTCGCCGAAACGGGCGAGAGCGCCGTCTTCTGCCACCGCGACCTCGTGGACATGCCCGTCCCCGGCGACGACATCGACTACGAGGCGG
>JACIYQ010000265.1 GCA_014359855.1 Parvibaculum sp. | reverse complement strand
TTGAGAACTTCAGCGAAAATCGGCCGAAGCGCGGCTTCTACCTTGCTGTTAGCTCGCTGCAATCCGAGCTGGAGAGACTGGCTCTTCTGCTGCATGGACTGCTGGAATTCGGCTTCGCGCTTCTGCCAGGCCTGCACCTTTTTCTGCAGGTCTTCCTGCGAGAGCAGCGCCCGCTCATCCGAAATCTTCTTCGCGTCGGCCTGGAGTGCGTCCTCCGTCTTCTTGCCTTCGGCCCGGAGCTTTTTTGCCTGCTCCTCGAACTGACTGCGAATGTTCTGTCCAACTTTCGACTGAGCGAACACAGCTTCTGTATTGACGATCAGAACGACTGCCGGCCCCGCCGCGAAAGCGGGTGCGGCCGACATGGGCAGCCATGCCCCCAAGGCCAGGCCGAAAGCCACGGCGATACGCTTGAAACTCGACTTGTACTGCATTTCCGAACGTCCCTCTGATCTTCTGGTTTCTTCGCCATCCCCCGAACGGCGATTTAGAACGATGTGCCGGCACTGAACCGGAAGGCTTCCTTCTCGTCATAAGGCTCATCCAGCACTACCTGCGCGAAGTCCAGGCGAATGGGGCCAAAGGGCGACTGCCAGTAGAGGCTCAGACCGACCGACGCGCGCGGCGCGAAATCGTCGACGATGCCGGGATAGAGCGCCCTGTCGTAGTCCGAGAGGCCGATGTAACCGCCGTCCGCAAAGACCGATGTCTTGATGCCCAAGGCTTCAGGCAGGCCGTTTGGGAAGGACAGCTCCGTCGTACCGAAGATGTATGCCAACGCACCCACGGCGTCCTTGTTCGGCGACGACACGTCGCGTGGGCCGACGCCACCCCCTGCAAAACCGCGGATCGTGTTGCCACCCTTGAAGAAGTGATCATTCAGCGGAATTTCATCGTCCAGCTTCTGAATATATCCGCCATCAAGACGCCAGCTTGTGAGGAAGTCGTCGGACAGCGGGAAGTAATACCGTGCCAGAACCTCATTGGAGATAAACCGCACAGTCCCCCCCAGTCCCGCGAAGTTCTGGGTGAAGAGGAAGTCCCAGCCCCCGGTGGGCTCGACGGGGTCG
Source organism: Parvibaculum sp. (assembly GCA_014359855.1). GTDB lineage: Bacteria > Pseudomonadota > Alphaproteobacteria > Parvibaculales > Parvibaculaceae > Parvibaculum. The sequence goes on along the minus strand of JACIYQ010000265.1, from coordinate 4,473 downwards.
TTCCTGTTGTCGTAGTAGAAATCGTAGCCGATGATCGACCGATATTCCTGTCCTTCAGCAGCTTTGACGGCAAGCGAAGCGTTTGGATGGACGTCAAAAATTTCATCAAAGCGGAATTGATAACGCGTCAGGAGCCGGCTCTTTTCGGAAAGCGGAAAACCGAAGCGGAAACCGAACCCCTGCGAACGCGAGTTGAACGACGACTCGTCCTGATAGTCCGTTTCACTGCCGAACAAATCGATACCGCCAACAAGATCCCGGTCCAGGAAATACGGGTCAGTGTAGTGGAATTCGATCAACTGCCGGCGCGCCGAAATCGAGAGCGATGTGCTGAGTTGCAGACCGCGCCCAAGGAAGTTCCGTTCCGAAAGCTGGATACCGGCGACCGCGTTATCCAGCGTCGAGAAACCGGCGCTCAGCGACAGCGAACCGGTAGACTGTTCCTGGACGTCCACACCGATGATCGTCTTGTCCGGCGCCGAGCCCGGGTTCTGCGTGATTTCGACCTTGCCGAAATACTGCAACGCACGGATGTTCTTCTCCGACTTGTCGAGGAGCACCTTGTTGAACGCATCGCCTTCCGACATCTGCATCTGGCGGCGGATCACCTTGTCCAGCGTACGGGAATTACCCGTGATATCGATACGTTCGACGTAAACGCGCGGTCCCTCGGCGATCTGGAACGTCAAATCGATCACACGCTCGTCCTGACGGCGCTTGACGCGCGGGCGAACTTCAGCAAATGCGTAACCTTGCGTACCCGCGGCGTATGTCAGTTGGTCGATCGTTTTGTCGATGAGACCGGCGTCATAAACCTCACCAGTCACAGGCAGCAGCAATGCTTCAAGTTCTTCCTGGTTGAGCTTGTCGAGGTCGGTGGCGACAGCGATGTCGCCGAAATGATAAATTTCCCCTTCGTCCACCGTGAAGGTGATGTGGAAGGCCGCGTCGTCACGGCTCAAATCCGCAACGGCAGACACGACGCGGAAGTCAGCATATCCGCGCTGCAGATAGTAACGGCGCAGCAATTCCCGGTCATAGGTCAGGCGGTCCGGATCGTAGCTATCGGAAGACGACAGGAACTTCCACCAGGCGGACTCACTCGTAGAAATCACTTCGCGCAGCGCGCCGTCGCTGAACTCCTTGTTGCCGATGAAGTTGATCGACGCGATCTTCGTTTTCGGTCCCTCATTGATCTCGTAAACGAGGTCGACGCGGTTCTGCGGAAGCTGAATAACCTTCGGCTCGATCGTCGCCGAGAACCGCCCGCCACGCCGATAGAGTTCGATCATCCGGGTTACGTCGGATTGAACCTTGGCGCGCGTATAAATAACGCGCGGCTGCAGCTGAACTTCCTTCTGGAGATCCTCTTCCTTGATCGCGCTATTGCCCTCAAAGGCGACACGATTGATGATCGGATTTTCCACCACCGAGACAATGAGCTTCGTCCCCTCAAGGCGCATCGTAATGTCGGCAAAGAGGCCCGTGCCGAACAGCTGTTTCAAGGATTGGTCGGCGAGCTCGGGGCTATAGATAGCACCCGGTTTGATCAGCGTATAGGACCGCACCGTCTCGGCTTCGATACGCTGGTTGCCACTGACCTCAACCTCGGTGACGACAAGTTGACCTTCGGCGGCCTCGGCGCGGGTGGCAACGCCAATGCTGCCGACGCAGATCATGGCAAGCCCCCAAGCGAGAACGAATGCCCGCGAAACCATCCCAATGCGTTTCGCTGCTGTCAAACAAGCGGCCAAGTGCCCCATTCCGTCCCCTAATCTCTCACGCCGCACCGCCCGTATACTTCGGCCGCGCGGACTATCCGATACCGTTGCAGGGATTTCCCGCATCCGGCGATTAACTGAACAAACCACTCAGAAAAGCAAAGACCTGGAGGTGAACCAGATCATTCCAGGTGGCGAAAACCATCAACATCATGACCAGCGCAAGGCCGATCCTGAAACCGTATTCCTGCACCTGCTCGCCCAGCGGCCGCCCCCGGACAGCTTCGACCGCGTAGTACAGCAGATGTCCGCCGTCGAGCATCGGTACAGGGAAGAGGTTCAGAAGCCCGATACTCACCGACAACATCGCAACCATGCTGATCAAGGCCGCAAATCCGATCGTCGCAACCTGCCCGGATACTTGCGCTATCCGCAGTGGGCCACCCAACTGATCGGCGTCCTGCGTGCCGGTAAAGATGCCCCCGATATAGTTCAGGGTCCGTTCGGTAACGAACCAGGTCTCTTTTGCGCCGAGCCATACAGCCGTGAAGGGATCGCTGCGAACGACTTCAACGTTCGCGCTATCGACCTTCCTTACGATGCCCAACATCGGAATCTTGTGGACGTTGCCGAACCGGTCTGTGACTTCCTGGACCCTGGGCGTCGCGAGAAGCGTGACCCGCTCGCCGTTTCGCATTACCTCGAATGAGAGCTGCTTGCTTCCCCTCGTCGACACGAAGCGCTGCATGTCCTCGAAGCTCGATATCTGCGATCCGTCGATTGCAACAATCTGGTCGCCAGGCACGAAACCAGCTTCCGCCGCCGCGCTGTCCGGGTTGACCTCGTCCACCACGGCAGTCGCGACCGTCCGTCCGACAAAGGTGAATATCCCGGCGAAAATGAGAATGGCCAGAAGGAAGTTCGCCACCGGTCCCGCAGCGACGACCGCCGCCCGTTGCGGCAGGGGTTTGAAGTAGAAAAGGCCCGCTCGTTCGTCCGACGGTATATGCGCCAGACGCTCGCGGTCCGGAACACTTGCAGCATTCTCGTCGCCCGCGAACTTCACATACCCGCCAAGGGGTATCCAGCTAAGCTTCCAGCGCGTGCCATGCTTGTCGTTCCAGCCGAAGATCTCCTTACCGAATCCGACGGAGAAAACGTCGACCTTCACACCGCACAGGCGCGCGACGGTGAAATGACCGAGTTCGTGAAAGAAGACCACGATGGTCAAGACAAACAGAAAGGGAATGAGATAGCTCCAGAGCGATTCTCCAAAGCCGCCGATACCCGTTAGCACATCCATCGCGTTCAAGCTGTTATCCCACACATAAAGCGGCACCGTGGCCCCGCAGGGCCGCGGTCCTCTTCCCCGTCTTCAGTACGTCCCGGCCGACCCCGGCTGCCTGGGCGCGAACGGCTCACAGCCTACGTCACCGCAGGTGATTTTGCACCCATTCCTCTGCGCGAATCCGCGCAATTCGGTCGATTTCGTAAACCGTTTCAAGGTCAGCCGGTGTACCTCTCCCGCCCGTGCCCATCTCCAGAACCGATTGCGATACCGCAACGATATCGAGGAATCCTATCTTTCCGGCCAGAAAGGCCTCAACCGCAACCTCGTTGGCAGCATTCAGCGCGGTCGGCGCGCCTGACCCCGCACATAGGGATTCGCGAGCAACGCCAAGCGCAGGAAACCTTTCAATATCAGGGCTTTGAAAGGTTAACTGAGCAATCTGGGCGAGATCCAGCCGCGTCGCGGGGGTCACCATTCTCTCCGGCCAAGCAAGCGTATACGCGATTGGTGTGCGCATATCCGGCGAGCCGAGCTGGGCAAGCACCGACCCGTCCACATAGCCGACCATGCTGTGGATGATCGATTCCGGGTGAATGATGACGTCGAGCCGCCCCTCTCCGACGGGAAAGAGGTAGTGGGCCTCGATAAGCTCCAGCCCCTTGTTCATCAGGGTCGCGGAATCCACCGAAATCTTCGCGCCCATTTCCCAGCGGGGATGAGCGACGGCCTGGGCGGGCGTTGCCTGCGCCATCGCCTTCAGGGTCCAGGTCCGAAAAGGTCCCCCCGAGGCGGTAAGGATAATCCTGTCGACAGCATCGAGCCTGTTCTGGTCGAGCACCTGGAATATGGCGTTATGTTCGGAATCGACGGGGAGCAGCGTTGCCCCTGCCTTCTCTACCTCCGCCAGAAAGAGCGAACCCGCGGAAACAAGGCATTCCTTGTTGGCCAGAGCAACACAGGCACCGCGTCGAACGGCGGCCAGCGTCGGCGCGAGGCCGGCCGCACCGACGATCCCCGCCATCACCCAGTCGGAGGGCCTTTTCGCCGCTTCCACGACAGCTTCCGCTCCTGCCGCCACTTCGATCCCGCTTCCCGCGAGTTCCGATTTCAGCGTCGCATACAGATTTTCGTCCGCAATAACGGCAAGGCTTGGCTTGAGCCGTCGCGCCTGCTCCACCAGGCCCGCTACGTTTCGGTGTGCGGTCAAGGCGACAAGCTCGAACCTATCGCGGTTGCGAGCAATGAGATCAAGGGTCGAGCAGCCTATAGACCCTGTAGAGCCCAACACCGTCACTTTTTTCACGTCATTGAACGGCGCCTCGATGACGGTTTCGTCGTTCTGCACGTTGAGGGTCACGGCCAAATCAGAACTCCAGCCGCCGGGTTGGCGGCATTGTGAACGAGACTGAGCAGAGCGGCTCCGAGGACCACCGCGATCAATCCGTCAACGCGGTCCAGAAT
>JACIYQ010000264.1 GCA_014359855.1 Parvibaculum sp. | reverse complement strand
GCCCGTCCGTCTCGATCTCGATTTCGCTGAGGTCCGTCTCCGTGAGGAGGGCGGCCAGTTGCCGGATCAGTTCCTGGTCGACGCCTGCTTTGCTCATCTCGCTCTTCTTGCTTTCCTGTTTACTCGCGGACTTGCCGTTCTGGTTGGCCTTCTGGGGCGGTTGCTTCGTTGCCAAGGCGCGGGACCCTCTCGCGGTTTACTTTTGTGTCAGTTTGTTCTTCACGGCTTCGAGCGCGAGCTCGTAGCCGATCGTGCCGAGGCCGCAGATGACGCCTGTGGTGACGGACGAAATGGTCGAATGGTGGCGGAAGCTCTCGCGCTTGTAGACGTTCGAGATGTGCACCTCGATCACCGGAATGTCGAGCGTCGCCAGCGCGTCGTGGATCGCGATGGAGGTGTGCGAATAGGCGCCGGCATTGAGAATGACGCCGGACGCCATCTCCCGCGCCTCGTGGATCCAGTCCACCAGCTCGCCCTCATGGTTCGACTGGCGGCAGATCGTGGTCAGTCCGAGCGTCTTCGCGCGCGCCTTCACCAGGGCCTCGATATCGGCAAGCGTCGTCGAGCCGTAGATTTCCGGCTCCCGCTGGCCGAGCAGGTTCAGGTTCGGCCCGTTGAGCACGAATACCGGCTTTGCCGTTGCCTTTTGGGCCGCCGCTTTGGAGCTGGATTTGGCCATCGGGTCGAGGGCTTTCGTATCGGAATGCGTGAACACGCTTTATGGAAGGGAACGTATCGGGCGGCAAAGGGGCGAAAATGTGGTCCCCCCGCAGCCGCTCTTCGCCCCCGAATCTCGGTCTCTTTTATACGCAACTCGCCGGGCCAGTAAAAGCCTTGTCGGACCAAGGGTTTGAGGGGGCCGCAACGATAGGGGCGGGGAGCGCGCGTCCCGCCTTGAACTCGGGGCCCCCGTCACCCATTATCCGGCCAGTGCGGAGGCGTTAAGGAAGACATGAAGCTCACGGTGAATGGCGAGATGCGCGAGGTTGAGCCTCCGATGACGGTGCTCGGCCTTGTCGAGAGCTTCGGCCTCAAACCTCAGAAGATCGCGGTGGAGCGCAATCTCGAAATCGTGCCGCGCTCGGCCTACGGGCAAGTCGCGCTCGCCGAGGGCGACCGCATCGAGATCGTGAATTTTGTCGGCGGCGGCTAAGCCCCCAACCTGGAGTAAGTTGAAGTGACGGAAGCGGCTACGCGCATAGATACGGGAACCGCGGGCGAGGACGAATTCGTCGTCGCGGGCCGCAGGCTCAAGTCGCGCCTCATCGTCGGCACGGGCAAGTACAAAGACCTCGCGCAGAACGCCGCGGCCGTGGAAGCGGCGGGCGCGGAGATCGTCACCGTCGCCATGCGCCGCGTGAACGTCACCAATCCGAACGAGCCCATGCTCGTCGACTATATCGATCCGGAAAAGGTGATCTACCTGCCGAACACGGCCGGCTGCTACACGGCTGAGGATGCGGTGCGCACGCTCCGCCTCGCGCGCGAAGCGGGCGGCTGGAACCTCGTGAAGCTCGAAGTGCTGGGCGATCAAAAGACGCTCTATCCCGACATGATCGAAACGCTGCGCGCCACCGAAGCCCTGCTGAAGGACGGCTTCGAGGTCATGGTCTATTGCACCGACGACCCGATCATGGCGAAGAAGCTCGAAGATATGGGCTGCTGCGCAATCATGCCGCTCGCCGCTCCCATCGGCTCGGGCCTCGGCATCCAGAACCCGATCAACATTCGCCTCATCGTCGAGCAGTCGAAAGTGCCCGTGCTCGTCGATGCGGGCGTCGGCACGGCGTCGGATGCCGCCGTCGCCATGGAACTCGGCTGCGACGGCGTGCTGATGAACACGGCGATCGCCGAAGCCAAAGACCCGATCAAGATGGCCCGCGCGATGAAACTCGCCGTGGAAGCGGGCCGCCTCGCCTATCTTGCGGGACGGATGCCGAAAAAGATGTATGCGGACCCGTCATCGCCGATGGGCGGGCTGATCTAGCCTCACCGGAACAGCATCACCGGGATTTTGCACGACCGGATCATCTCCGTGGTCGTGGAGCCGATGATGAGGCTGCGGATGCGCGAATGGCCATAGGCGCCCATCGCGAGAAGGTCGATCCCCTGCGCCTTGACATGATCGGCGATGGCGGCTTCCGGCGCCGTGGCCGCGACAAAGGCCTTCGCCTCGCGCCGGGCGGATGCGAACAGCGACGCCGCCTCGTCGAGCTTGCTCCGCCGCTCCGGCGTGCTCTCGCCCGCCATGAGCAAATGGCATTCGAGCCCCGCGAAAAGCGGGCTTTCAGCGCAGTAGGAAGCGGCCTTCATGCTGCTCGGCCCGCCATCGAAGGCGATGAGAAGCCGCCGGGGCTCGCGAAAGCCGCGCGCCGCGATGAACACCGGCTTGTGGCTTGCCCGCACGATGCGCTCGATATTCGAACCGAGATGGAGCTTCGCAAAATCCGCTGCCTCGCCGCGCTTGCCGATCACCAGCATGCCGGCATCGGCTTCCGCTTCCGCCACCGTCTCCAGAATGTCGCCGATGCGAAGCCGCGTCGTCACGTCGGTGACGCCGGCTTCCGCGAGCACCGCTTTCGCGTCTTCGAGAATGGCGCGGCCGCGCTGCTGCTGCAGCTTTGCCCGCTGCTCGTCGAGCAGGGTGAGTTCTTCCAGAAGCGCACTGCGCGCGCCGAGCGCGATGCTGCCGCTGAGGTCGGCGGCGTCCGTTCCCTCGCGCCGTCCGAGCACATGCAGCAGTTCGACGCTGGCGAGCGTGCGCGAGGCGATCCAGGCGGCGTTCTCGCAGACGCTGTGCGAATAGATCGAGCCGTCCACCAGCGCGACGATTTTCTTCGTCATGTCCATTCCTCCCTCAATGCCCCATCAGCTTTTCGAGCGCGCCCGGCTTGTCGTGAATGGCGAGCCTGTCGACGATGGTCTCGCTCGCTTCGTTGAGCCCGGCGATCTCGACCGTTGCGCCGTCGCGCCGGAACTTCAGCACCGCCATGTCGAGCGCGGCGACGCTCGAAATATCCCAGATATGCGCGCGGCTGACGTCGATGACGACGCGCTCCAGCGCTTCCTTGAAATCGAACGCGGCGAGAAAATCGTCCGACGAGGCGAAGAATATCTGCCCCTCGACGACATAGACGCGCTCGCGCCCGTCTTCCGACAGCGTCGAGGTCACGCGGAATATCTGCGCGATCTTCCAGGAAAAGAAGAGGCCGGAAAGAAGCACGCCCGCGAGAACGCCGATGGCGAGATTATGCGTCAGCACGACCGTAACGACGGTCGCGAGCATCACGGCGGAGGAGCTGCGCGGATGATGGCGCAGATTGCGGATCGAAGACCAGCTGAATGTGCCGATGGACACCATGATCATGATGGCAACAAGCGCCGCCATCGGGATCTGCTTCACCCAGTCGCCCAGCACCACGATCATGAACAGCAGGAAGATGCCCGCGCAGAAGGTGGAGAGCCTGCCGCGCCCACCCGATTTCACGTTGATCATCGACTGGCCGATCATCGCGCAACCGGCCATGCCGCCGATGAAGCCCGTCGCCGTATTCGCGAGGCCCTGGCCGATGCACTCCCGGTTCTTGTCGCTCGGCGTATCCGTCAGATCGTCGACGATGGAAGCCGTCATCAGCGATTCGAGCAGGCCCACCGCCGCCACCGCCGCCGAATAGGGCAGGATGATCAAAAGCGTTTCGAGCGTGAGCGGGATTTGCGGGATCAGGAAGATGGGGAGCGTCGAGGGCAGTTCGCCCATGTCGCCGACCATGCGGATGTCGAACCCGAAATACATCGCAACGCCCGTCAGCGCGATGATGCAGACGAGCGGCGAGGGAATGGATTTCGTCAGCATCGGAAAGAGATAGATGATGCCGAGCCCCGCCGCGACCATCGCATAGGTGAGCCAGGGCACGCCGATCAGTTCCGGCAGTTGCGCCATGAAAATCAGGATCGCGAGCGCGTTGACGAAGCCTGTCATCACCGAGCGCGAAACGAAGCGCATCACATAACCGAGCCTGAGGAAGCCCGCGGCGATCTGCATGAGCCCCGCAAGCACCGTCGCCGCGAGCAGATATTCAAGCCCGTGGTCGCGCACCAGCGTCACCATCAGCACGGCGGTCGCCGCCGTCGCGGCCGAGATCATGCCGGGCCGCCCGCCCGTGATCGCGACGATGACCGCGATGGAGAAGGACGCATAGAGCCCGACCTTCGGATCGACGCCCGCGATGATCGAAAAGGCGATGGCTTCGGGAATGAGGGCCAGCGCGACGACGAGACCGGCGAGCACATCGCCGCGAATATTGCCGAGCCACTGCTGGCGATAGGCATCGAGGGAAAGCATGGAAAAACGCGACAAAGGGGACTTCCGCAACAAGAGGAACGCGCGCGGAACCGGAGGGTGCCGCGTGAAACGGGGGTGTTGAGCTTGATGATCCGACGGATCGGCGGCCGGAAGAGCCACCCGGGCTTGCGCCGGGTCCTGAGACGATGCCGCTTGTTAGACCGGATTATGCTGCGGCGCAATATAAAAGAGCGGGGTGGGCAGGTTATGCGCCTTCCCACCGTCATTGCGAGCGACCGCAAGGAGCGAATCCATTGGGCGTTTGCGATGGCGTTTGCCGACCTATGGATTGCCGCGTCGCGGCTTCGCCGCTCCTCGCAATGACGGTTGAGGGAGTGGGGGAGATGAAGCGCCCGGCCGTCTATATCGTCGCGAACAAACGGAACGGGACGATATATGTAGGTGTGACGTCACATCTGGAACGGCGCATCTATGAGCATCGAGAAGGTGTGCTGTCCGGATTCTCCAGGCGATACGGAGGCAAATTTCTCGTCTGGTATGAGATGCACGAGACGATGGAGTATGCGATCTCTCGCGAGAAGCAGCTCAAGGCCGGATCGAGGCAGAGAAAGATCGATCTGATTCAGGAAATGAATCCCGATTGGCGGGATTTGTATGAGGACCTGATCTGAGGGGGCCTGAGTTGTGGCCGTATGGATTGCCGCGTCGCTGCGCTCCTCGCAATGACGGGGTTTGTCAGCCGACCGTGACGGGCTCGCGGTGTTCGTGGCCCCAGTAGCGCATGAAGAGAATGTAGCGCCCCGGTTTCACGCGGGCGGGGTCGAGCGTCAGCGTGAACTCTCCGGAGATGTTGTGCTTCGCTTCGAGATTGCCCTGCATGGGGAGATCGACGCAGGGTTCGTCGCTGCGCTGCGACTGGACGAGGTTCTGGTCCTCGTCGGTCAGGAACCAGCGGAAGATGTCGCATTGCGAGGCAAGCGAGAGGGGCAAGGGCTCGTCGGTATTGTTCGCGAGGGTGACGGCGACACCAAGCGTGAGCGGGCCGCTTTCCGTCCATGTCGCGGGCTGCGTGACGCAGGCGGTCAGTTCGACCGGCTCGTTCAGATCGACGCGGCCTGTCAGGACATAGAAGGCGATGACGCCGGCCATCGCCACGGCGACGAGGCCGAGGCGCATCATGTTGCTGCGCGCTTTTTCGGCGGCGCTGTCCGGATTGTTCATGCTCATCAAGTTTTTTCCGGTCGCGCATCTTATCCGAAAACCGCCTCCTTGTTTCAAGGCGGCACTTTTCGGGATGCGCTCAACCACTACCTCCGAACAGGACGCGCGGCAACCATGTCGCGAGGCCGGGGAAGGACGCGATGACGGCGAGCGCGAGAAGCTGCAGCATCACGAAGGGCACGGCGCCGCGATAAATCTGCATGGTGGTGACGCTCTCGGGCGCGACGCCGCGCAGGTAGAAGAGCGCGAAGCCGAAGGGCGGCGTGAGGAAGGAGGTCTGGAGGTTGACCGCCAT
>JACIYQ010000263.1 GCA_014359855.1 Parvibaculum sp. | reverse complement strand
CCATGCGCGATCTTTCAATAGGCTCAGTCGGAGCTTCGCCCGCGCACCCCTTTCCGGGGGCCTTGGGAGAGGAGTTCTTTTCGCGTCCCGTTTGAGACCTTTGCCCCGGATGATCATTCATTGCCCGTCCTGCTCCGCGCGCTACCCGGTCGATGCCGCGTCCTTCGCGCCGTCGGGCCGCAAGGTCCGCTGCGCGAAATGCGGTCATAGCTGGCATCAGTCGCCGCCCTCCGAGAGTGCGGCCGACATACCGCCTTCCGGCGAAGAGCCCGCCGCGACGATCACCCCCATCCGCAAGAAGATATTCGGCGAAAAGCCGTCCGCTCCGGCGGAACCGGCAAAACCCGCCGCCACGCCCGCCGAAGAAGACGATGTCGCCTTCGCCGATGCCGAAACGCCGGCGCCCGCCGCTCCGGTGGCGAAGACAGGCAAGGCTGCCGATATCGGCAACCGCTTTCGCGCCGAGGTTCGCCGCGCATCGAACATGCGCCGGGGACGGATGCTGAGCGCGGCGGGGTGGGCGGCTCTCTGTTTTTTCCTTGCCGGCACGCTTGCCGGTGGCTGGATATATCGCAGCGCGATTGCGGCCTACTGGCCGGCAACGGCGAAGCTCTACGCTGCGGCCGGCGACGAGATCAATCTGCGCGGTCTCGAATTCCGCAACGTCGCCTATGAACGGCAGACCGAAGGCGGTTTGCCCGTGCTCGCGGTGAAAGGCGAAGTGGTGAATGTCGCGGGCGAGCGTGTGGTGTTGCCTCGCCTTCGCGTCGGTCTTCTCGATGAGACGCAGAAGGAGCTCTATCACTGGACCTTCGCGCTTTCCGAACCTGTCCTGCCGCCGGACGAGGCGGCTTCCTTCGTCACACGGCTGTCGAGCCCGCCGCCCGAGGCGCGCGACATCGAAATCCGTTTCGCGCAAGGGGCCGATCTCGCTTCCGCCGAGCCTGTGGACGCGCTGGAAGAGGAGGCAGAACCTTTGCCCGATACCCCGTCCGGCGACGTGCCGGTCGACCTGCCGGATGCGCCGCCCGCCGCGGCTGCGGAATAGAAATGAGCAGGCTCGCGCCGAAGGGCGCCCATATTTCGGTGCTCTATCCGGCGGAAGAGATTGCGGCCCGCGTCCGCGCGCTCGCCGCCGATATCGTGCGCGCCATCGGGCCCGAGCCGCTCATCGTGCCGATCCTCAAGGGCAGTTTCATTTTCGCTGCCGATCTTCTGCGCGCGCTGCACGAGGCGGGCGCGGAACCCGACATGGATTTCATCACGCTGTCGAGCTACGGCAAGGGCACGCGCTCGCTCGGCGAAGTCACCATCGTGCGCGACACCGAAGCCGCAATTGCCGGCCGCGATGTCCTCATCATTGACGACATCCTCGAATCGGGGCGCACGCTCGCCTTCGCGAAAGACCTCATGGCCGCGCGCGGCGCGCAGCGGGTCATGACCTGCGTGCTCCTCGACAAGCCGGGCAAGCTTGCCGTCGATGCGAAGGCGGATTTCGTGGGCTTCGAATGTCCGGACCGTTTCGTCGTCGGCTATGGCATGGATGTCGCCCATGCCTACAGGCAGCTTCCTTTCGTCGGCTATATCGAGCGGTGATGGCATGGCACGCATTCTCGTCGCCGAAGACGAACCCTCCGTTCGCAGCTTCATAACGCGGGCCCTTCAGGGCGCCGGCCACGAGGTCGGAAGCGTGGGCGATGGCAGCGAGGCGCTCGAAGCGCTGGCGCAAGCGCGGCAGGCGGGGCGGCCGCACGATCTTCTGCTGACCGATATTCTGATGCCGGTGATGGACGGTGTATCTCTCGCGCTTCTTGCCGCGCGCGATGCGCCCTCGCTCCGGATCATGCTGATGACGGGTTACTCCGACCAGCGCGAACGCGCGCATGGGCTCGACGCCATCATCCACGATATTCTGCTCAAGCCTTTCACGCTCGACGAACTCGTCACGCGCATTCAGGCCGTGCTCGAAGGTGCATGAAGTATTTTTTCGATGAGTGGATTTTTCGTCGAGGTATCTAAAAGGCCGTCATGACCCGCATAAAGCGGGCCATAACGGTTCGGGATTCAAGGGCCTGCAGACAGGTTCCTAAAACCGTTTCAGCAGCCGGTCGAGATAGTCGAGCTCGATCTGCGGGCGGCCGAGTTCCATCGCGCGGTCCCGCAACTCCTTCAAAATCCGCTGCGCGCGCTGCGTGTCGATCTGGTCGGGAACGGCTGTGCTGTTCCGGTCTGACGGGCTTCCACGCGTGGGCCGTCCGAAGGGATCCTTTCCCAACGAGCCTTGCGCCGAGCCCTTTGCGGTGCCGTTCTGCATCAGCTTGTCGGCGAGCGCCTGTGCACCCTTCTGCATGCTCTGGATCGCTTTCCCCTGCGAACCGGTGGCGCGATCCGCGCGGCCGGCAAGGAGCCGGTCCTTCGCATCCTCCATTGCCTGGCCGGCTTCGAGAAGCGCCTCGGGCGGTTCGGCTCCCTTTTCCTTCAGCAGGCTGAGGATATTGTCGAACTCCTCCTTGAGCTTCTCCTGTTCCTCGGAAAGCTCTTCAAGCGGATCCTCGCCGGTGTCGAGCCCGAGCTTCTTGCCGGCCTCCGGGTCGAGACGCAGCAGTTCGAGTTCGCGGAAGGTGCGGTCCATCAGGTCGCGTTGCTTGCCGATCATCTGGCCGAGATCGTCGATGGCCTGCGCCATCGCCTTGTCGGCGGGGTTTGCCGGTCCCTGTTCGCCCGGCATCTGCAGGTTCTCCAGGATCGACTGGAGCCGGTCGAGCATCGCCTTCGCCTGCTCGCGCGCGCCGCTCTGCGCAAGTTCGCCGATCGCCTCCATCATGGCTTCGAGTTCGCCGCGTTCGATGGTCTGCGTTTCGCTGTCGGGAAACTCGCTCAGCAGCAGCGTATCCTCGGTGGGCTGCAACCTGGCGACCGCTTCCATGTAGCGGTTGAAGGCGTCCTTCAGCGCCTCCATCAAACGGTCGATTTCTTCATTGTCGGCGCCCTCGGCCAAGGCGTCGGCGAGCGCCTTGCGCGCGTCGCGCAGATCGCGCTCGGCAAGCGAGAGGTCGCCGTCCTCGATGCGCAGCGCAACGGACCAGAGCAGATCGAAAATGCCCGTGAGGTCGGTGTCGCGTGTCGCCTCCGTCAAGCGCCAATAGGCCGCGCGGAGCGAGAGATAGACCACCTTGTCCTCGATATAGCGGTCGGCGTCCTGGGTGAAATTGTCGATGAAGCGCGCAACGCTTGCCCCCGAACGCGGATCGAGGGCGAGGCGGCGGCGCTGTTCGACGATGGCGCGGGCGAGCGGGTCTGTGAACTCGCGCGCGGGCAGGATCATCGAGACGGGTTCGGCTTCCCCCTGCTGCTTCAGGTCGTCGGCCGCAACCAGCGTGATCGTCACGGCAAGCCCCGCCCATGGATGCGCGGTGAGTTCGGCGAAGGTTTCTCCCTCGCCATCGCGGGGCCGGCTGCCGGGAAGGCTGAGGCGCACATCGGGCGCCGTCACGCGGGGCTGCGGCACATCGATGGCAGGGTCCTGCGCCGGCAGGCCCGTCCGGTCGAGCGCGATCAGCGCCTCGGCGCCGGCAACACCGTAATCGTCCTTCACGCGGTAGTTGAAACGGAGCGCACCGGAGGCGGCGCGCGAAATCGGCTTCGTCAATGCGATCTCGGGGTTCTCGTCCGGCGTCACGCCGATGGTCCAGGCGCGGATCATGCGCCCGCCTTCCGTCAGTGCCATCTCCGCCGTCTCTTCGAGTGTCGCATCGATCGAATAATTGTCGGCGCTCACGGTTTCGAGCGGTTGCGGCGGCTTGCGCCCGCCTCCATGGCTCTCGAGAACGGGCGGGTTCTTCAAACCGTGGACGCGGATCGACAGCCTGCTTCCTTCAGGCGCTTCGACATTCGCGTGTTCGGCCGTTCCCTCGGCCTTGCGCTCGAGATAGAGCGGCGGCTTTCCGGTATAGCCGGGCGGCGTGATCCAGGCTTCGATGTTGGCCATGCGCGCACCTGCCGCGCCCGGAAGCAGCGCATCGCTCAGCCGGTCGAGGCGGCCCGCGCCCGTTCCCGCGATGCCGAC
>JACIYQ010000262.1 GCA_014359855.1 Parvibaculum sp. | reverse complement strand
GAGCAAAGAACACGAAAAACGAGGGGAGAGGGAATGGCCGAAGCCACAATGGCCAAGGGGGCGGCGCCTGCCAGGCTGTCATCCGGGTATCGGCGCTATGCGCTGATGGTACTCGTACTCGGCTATACGTCGAGCCATGTCGACCGCAATATCATGGGCATCCTGATGGAGCCCATAAAGGCGGACCTTCATCTCTCGGACACACAGCTCGGCTTTCTGTCGGGCATTGCCTTCGCAATCTTCTATGCGACCCTCGGTATTCCGATTGCGTTGGTCGCCGACCGCGGCAACCGCCGCAACATCATCGCCTGGGCCATCGCGATCTGGAGCGGCATGACCGCGGTTTGCGGTCTCGCCGGGAATTTCTGGCAGCTTGCCCTCGCGCGCATCGGCGTTGGCGTCGGCGAGGCGGGGTCAAGCCCTCCATCCCATTCGATGATCGCCGACATGTACCCGCCCGAAGAACGCGCCAGTGCCATGGCGATTTATTCGCTCGGTGTTTATTTCGGTGTGATGATCGGCTTTCTCGTCGGCGGCTGGGTTGTGGTCTGGTACGGCTGGCGCGCGGCCTTCTTCGTCGTCGGATTGCCGGGTGTCCTTCTCGCGCTTCTCGTCCGCTTCACGCTGGTGGAGCCCGAACGCGGCGGCGCGGACGGCATGGCGCCGGAGAAATCCGACAAGCCGCTCAACTTTCAGACGGGTGTCACCATCGTCAAGGAAGGGTTTCACCATCTCTGGCACACGGTGGCGGTTCGTCATGTCGTGTGCGGCGTCACCATTACGTCCTTCGTCGGCTATGGCGGCGTCATGTGGGGCCCGGCCTATCTCATCCGCACGCATGGCATGTCGATTGGCGAAGTGTCGAGCTATCTCGCACTGATGGTCGGCATTGTGGGCGGTCTCGGTGCCTATATCGGCGGGCGCCTGACGGATCGTCTCGCCGCGAAGGATGTGCGCTGGAACACCTGGGTCGTCGCCTGGGCGAAGCTCGCAGTGGTGCCTTTCATTGTCGCCTTCTATCTCACCGGCAACTGGCCGGTCTTCCATATCGGCAACCACGGCGTTTCGATCCTCTGGGTTCTCTATGTACCGATCTCGTTCCTCGGCGCCTTCTACCTGGGGCCTTCCTTCGCGATGATCCAGACGCTGACCCCGCCCGCGAAGCGAGCGCTCGCCTCGGCCATGATGCTCTTCATCCTCAACATCATCGGTCTCGGCTTCGGCCCGCAATTCGTCGGCATCCTGTCGGATTTCTTCAATCACTCGATGGGCATGGGCAATCAGTCGTTGCGCTGGGCGCTGTTCGGCACCTCGTTGCTGAACTTCTGGGCGGCGGCGCACTACTTCCTTGCCGGCCATCACCTGAAGAAGGCATCGTCGGAAACCAAACGCGCCTGATCTATCCGAAGCGCAAAAGAAAAGAGCCGCACTTTTCAGTGCGGCTCTTTTTTGTCCGGGTGCGGGCGCTGCGTTCAGAGCGCGCCGTGGCAGTGCTTGTATTTCTTGCCGGAACCGCAGGGGCAGGGTGCGTTGCGCTGTGTCTTGCCCCAGGTGCGCGGATCGTTCGGGTCGGCGGCAACGCCCGGATCGTTCCGCACGGTGCGGAACGCCGTTTCGCCATCGGAGAGTTCGTCGTCGCCGGTCAGCGGATCGGTATGATGCGCGTGCATTTCGGGAAGCGGTTCGTTCTCGATCCTCGGCACCTGTTCTTCCGTCACGAACTGCGCGACGGAGAGCTGGCGTGTCACGTCCTCGCGCAGCCGCGAGAGCAGGCTCTCGAAAAGTTCGAAGGCTTCCGACTTGTATTCGTTCAGCGGGTCGCGCTGTGCGTAGCCCCTGAGGCCGACGGCCTGACGCAGATGGTCGAGCATCATCAGGTGCTCGCGCCAGTGATGGTCGAGCGTCTGAAGCAATACGGCCTTTTCCACCTGCCGCATGAGGTTCGGGCCGACCTGCGCCGCCTTCGCGGCCATCAGGCGGTCGGAGGCCGCATTGATGCGGTTGCGGATTTCCTCGTCTGCGATTCCTTCTTCTTCGGCCCATTCCTCTACCGGCAGGTCGAGATCGAGCGTCTTCTTCGCGTCTTCCTTCAGACCTGCGAGATTCCACTGCTCGGCATAGGCCTTCTCGGGGACATGCAGGGCCACCATGTCGTCGATCACCTGACGGCGCATGTCGTCCACCGTGTCCGACACATCGTCGGCGCGCATGAGCTCGATGCGCTGCTCGAAGATCGCGCGGCGCTGATCGTTCATCACATTGTCGAACTTCAGCAGGTTCTTGCGGATGTCGAAGTTGCGCGCTTCGACCTTCTGCTGTGCCTTTTCGAGCGCCTTGTTGATCCAGGGATGGACGATCGCCTCGCCTTCCTGAAGGCCGAGCTTCTGAAGCATGCCGTCCATGCGGTCGGTGCCGAAGATGCGCATGAGGTCGTCTTCGAGAGACAGGTAGAACTTGGAGCGGCCGGGGTCGCCCTGACGGCCCGAGCGGCCGCGGAGCTGGTTGTCGATGCGACGGCTTTCGTGGCGTTCGGTGCCGATCACGTAGAGACCGCCTGCCTCGAGGGCGAGACGCTTCTTCTCCTCGATGTCGGCGCGCACCTCTTCCGCCTTGCGCGCGCGCGCGGCTTCGTCTTCGATGCCGGCCGTTTCGTCGGCAAGCCGCATGTCGAGGTTGCCGCCGAGCTGAATGTCGGTGCCGCGGCCCGCCATGTTCGTTGCGATGGTGATCGCGCCCGGCACACCTGCCTGCGCCACGATATGCGCTTCCTGTTCGTGGTAGCGCGCGTTCAGAACCTTGTGCTTGACCTTCTTCTTCTTCAGAAGCTCGGACAGTGTCTCCGATTTCTCGATCGAGGTCGTGCCGACGAGAACGGGCTGGCCGCGCGCCGCGCAGTCCTCGATCTCGTCGATCATGGCCGCATATTTTTCACGCGTCGTGCGATAGACCTCGTCGTCCTCGTCCATTCGGGCGATCGGCTTGTTCGTAGGAATATCGATGACTTCGAGACCGTAGATATCGGCGAATTCCGACGCTTCCGTCATCGCCGTGCCGGTCATGCCCGACAGCTTGTCGTACATGCGGAAGTAATTCTGGAAGGTGATCGAGGCGAGCGTCTGGTTTTCCGGCTGGATCGGCACGCGCTCCTTGGCTTCGAGCGCCTGGTGCAATCCGTCGGAATAGCGCCGGCCTTCCATCATGCGGCCGGTGAACTCGTCGATGATGACGACCTTGCCCGCCTTGACGATGTAGTCCTTGTCCTTCTGGAACATCTTGTGCGCGCGCAGCGCGTTGTTCACGTGGTGAACGATCGAGATGTTCTCGATGTCGTAAAGACTGCCTTCGAGAAGGATGCCACGCTCCCTGAGAACGCTCTCGATGCGCTCGTTGCCCTCTTCGGTGAGGTTCACCGTGCGCTGCTTCTCGTCGAGTTCGTAGTCCTCTTCGCCGATCAGCGGGATCACTTCGTCGATGGAGAGATAGAGGTCGGACTTGTCGTCGAGCGGGCCGGAAATGATGAGCGGTGTACGCGCTTCGTCGACGAGGATCGAGTCGACTTCGTCGACGATGGCGAAGGCATGGTCGCGCTGCACCATCGAGGCGAGCTGGTACTTCATGTTATCGCGCAGATAGTCGAAGCCGTACTCGTTGTTCGTGCCGTAGGTGATGTCGGCGGCATAGGCTTCGCGGCGCTGGTCGTCGTTGAGGCCGTGCAGGATCGCGCCGACTTCGAGACCGAGGAAGCGGTGGACCTGGCCCATCCATTCGGCGTCGCGCTTGGCGAGATAGTCGTTCACGGTGACGATGTGAACGCCTTTGCCGGGCAGCGCGTTCAGATAGGCGGCGAGGGTCGAAACGAGCGTCTTGCCTTCGCCGGTCTTCATTTCGGCGATGTTGCCGTCGTGAAGGACCATGCCGCCGATAAGCTGTACGTCGTAATGGCGCTGGCCGAGCGTGCGCTTTGCGGCTTCGCGCACGATGGCGAAGGCCTCGGGGAGGAGTTCGTCGAGCGTCGCGCCATCCGCGAGGCGGGCGCGGAATTCGGCCGTCCTCGCCTTCAGAGCGTCGTCGCTCAGGGCAGCGGTCTCCGCTTCGAGCGCATTGATCGCTTCGACGCGGGCTCTGTAAGCCTTGATCCTTCGGTCGTTGGAAGAGCCGAAAAGACGCTTGGCGAGGGCGCCCAAGCTTGCCATC
>JACIYQ010000261.1 GCA_014359855.1 Parvibaculum sp. | reverse complement strand
GCACCGGCAACGGCGCGGCGACTCTTCGAGATGAACAGATTGGTGCAAACGGGGCGGTCCCGCAGATAACATAATGGAGACCGCGTCGCTGCCGTTCCGAACTGGCCGCCGCCTTCCCGATGGAAAGCGGCGGCCTTTTCACGTCGGCATCTCTCAAAAAAGGTGGCCTCACCCAGGCGCGGTTCGGGGGGCCGGGTTTCACCGAGGGTGAGGCCGAACGGCCTCTCGGCCGTTCATTCGAAGCACCGGCGGTCCGTCAGTTCGCGATCTGCCAGCTTCCGTCCGGCTGACGGCACGCGGTGCCGTATGCACTTTCAGGGCGGCCGCCGATATAAACGGTCTGGGTATATTCACGGCAGTAGCCGCCACCGGCCTGGTAGGAACGGCCGGGCTCGACATAGCCGTAATTGCCGCTCTGCGGATTCCGCCACTGCGTCGGCTGGCCTGTCTGGAAGGCCCCATAGGAGGCGTTCTGCAGATAGGTCTGATCGGCGCGGTCGAGGCTGCGGCCGATATTGTTGCCGACCAGTGCGCCGACCAGCACGCCTGCGCCCGTTGCCCAGAGACGGCCGGAGCCGCCGCCGATCTGCGAGCCGGCGAGGCCGCCCGCGACGGCGCCCGCCAGCGTGCCGATGCCCTGTTTCGGGCCGCCGCTATAGCCGTAAGGGTCGCCTGTCTGGCAGCCGGCAAGCGCCACGGCAAGGGCGCCAACAAGAAGTGTGCTTTTGATCTTCATGACACGTACCCCAATTCCCGATTGGTTGATCCGATGGTCATGAAGATAGAAGGCCGCTCTTGAGCGGGTGCTGAATGCGCCGTTCATGTGGCGTTCAGCTTGAGCGCCTCTCGGCCTCGCCTTTCAGGCTGCGGCAGATGGCAGATAGAGGTCGGCGCGAAGGCCGCCGAGCGCCGAGGTCTCGAATTTCAGTTCGCCGCCATAAAGCTCCGCGATCTCCGTCACGATGGAGAGGCCGAGGCCGGAGCCGGGCTTCGTCTCGTCAAGGCGAGTGCCGCGCTTCAGCACCGCATGGCGTGCGCCTTCGGGAAGGCCGGGCCCGTCATCCTCGACACGCAGGCAAAGGAACGGCCGCGCCTTTCGCATCGCCGCGTCAGGGATCACGGTCATGCGCACGCGCGCATTCGCCCATTTGCACGCATTGTCGAGAAGGTTTCCCGCCACCTCCTCAAGGTCCTGCGCCTCACCGCGGAAGCCTGCCTCGTCCGGGCAATCGAGTTCGATCGAGATGCCCTGGTCCTCGTATATCCGCTCGAGCGCCAGCACGATGCGTTCGAGAACCGGCTCTACCGGCGTATGCGCACCCAGGACATTCGCGGAGGCGGCCATGCGAGCGCGAGCAAGATGGTGGTCGATCTGTTCACGCATCTGCCGCGTCATGCGGTCCACGGTCTCACCGAAAGGACCGTCATGCATGCGCGCCTCGTTCGTCAGCACGCTGAGCGGCGTCTTCAGCGCATGGGCGAGATTTCCGACATGCGTTCGCGCCCGTTCGAGCACCTCGCGGTTACCTTCCAGAAGTCCGTTCAACTCCTCGGCAAGCGGCTCTATTTCCGCCGGGAACTCGCCGTCGAGCCGGGTGGCGCGTCCGGAGCGTATCTGCGCGAGCGAGGAACGGACGCGCTCGAGCGGACGCAGGCCGAATTGGACCTGGATCAGCAGCGCGACGAGAAGGCCCGCGCCCATCGCCGCCATGGCGATGAAGACCCAGGTGTTGAAGCCCTGTATTTCCTCGTTCATCTCGGAACGGTCGCCCGCCACGGCGAAGGAGACGGGCATATCGTAATCCGGCAGCGTCACACGGCGTTCGGCGACGCGCAGCTTCTGCGCCTCCGGGCCCAGCGTATCGAAGACGGCGAGCCCGTTCTCGCTGCGCTTCGCATCATTGAGGGGCGCGAGGTCGAGCGACTGGTCGAACAGCGAACGCGAGCGTTGTGCCGGGCGGGCGGCCACCGGCCATATCTGCCAGTACCAGCCGGAATAGGCGAGGTCGAAGCGCGTCTCGGAGAGCGCGCGGGTTCGGGCCAGATTGCCTTCCTCGTTCACTTCCGTGGTCGCGATCAGGCTGTCGAGCAGCACGTCGAGCCGGGCGTCGAAGCTGCGCTCCACGGAATTCCGGAAGATGGCCGAAAGCGTCAGCCCGCCCGCGATGAGGGCGATGCCACTCCAGAGCGCGGCACCGGCGATGAGCCTGAAGGCGAGGCTGTCAGACCGCATCTTCGGGCGCCGCCAGCCGGTAGCCGAGTCCGCGCACGGTCTCGATCACATCCTTGCCGAGTTTGCGGCGGAGACGGCCGACAAAGACCTCGATCGTGTTGCTGTCGCGGTCGAAGTCCTGATCGTAGAGATGTTCGACGAGTTCCGTGCGCGAGATGACGCGGCCCTGATGATGCATCAGATAGGCAAGCAGGCGATATTCGAGCGAGGTGAGCTTGATCGCGCGGCCGTTCACCGTGACACGCGAGCTTCGTGTATCGACGCGGACGGGGCCGCATTCGAGTTCGCTCGATGCGTGACCCGTCGCCCGGCGGAGCAGCGCGCGCAGCCGCGCCAGCACCTCCTCCATATAGAAGGGTTTCGCCACATAATCGTCCGCCCCGGCGTCGAAGCCCGCCACCTTGTCGCTCCACCGGTCGCGGGCGGTGAGGATGAGCACCGGCATGATGCGCCCGTCGCGACGCCATTTTTCGAGCACGGTCACGCCGTCCATCTCCGGCAGGCCGAGATCGAGGATCACTGCGTCGTAGGGTTCGGTGTCGCCGAGGAAATGTCCTTCCTCGCCATCCTTCGCGCTGTCCACCACATAGCCGGCTTCCTCCAGCGCGGCGACGAGCTGGCGGTTGAGATCGGGATCGTCTTCGACAACCAGGAGCCGCATGTTCTTCTCCGTCCAGAGCCTCTCCGGGCGCCTATCGCGCGCCCATGACGCGGCCCGATACCGCATCGACCGCAACCACCACGACCCGGTTGTCCGGTGTCCTGATCTTCACATGATAAGTCTGCCCGCCGAGGCTCATGTCGAGGAACTTGCCGGGGTAGCGGGAAAGCGCGGCCTGCTTTGCCTGACCGGGCGAGATCACCCTGCCCGATCGCACGGCGTCGCGCGCATTATCCTGCTCCGAGTGATAGCCCCACTGGACCTCCTGCAGGAGCGGTGAGGCCCCCGCCCCCGGCACGATCCCTTCGGCGCGCGCCGGGGCGAGCCCCCCGAAGAGGAGGGCGGCCGCGGCGATCGTCAGGGCGATCCATGTGGATGTCTGCGTCATGCCCCCGTACCTAAGCCAGCGACGCTGAACCCGTGATGAACGGAATTTGCATGTATCTTTCAGGAAGCGCCACTCAGAATCCGGAAAACGTCGCA
>JACIYQ010000260.1 GCA_014359855.1 Parvibaculum sp. | reverse complement strand
TTCGTCCCACGCGTCCAGAATGTTCTGAAGCGCAACGCGCCGCTGTTCGGATTCGGTGAGCGGGGAGGTGTCGTGTCCGTCCTCGTCGAGCGGACCGAAGCTGGCGTCTCCCGGAAAATCTTCTGCCATGGGTCCTCTCTCAGTGTTTCGCACCGGCCGCTTCGGAGCGGTGCATACCTATTCTTCGCCTTTGTAACACAACAGCGTCGAATGTCTCCCGTTTCGTGAAAGACAGGTTAATAGCCGTCACAATGGAAAGCATTGCGGAGGAGAAGGAACAACCACGTCGACATTATGGTTTCTATCGGCCGAGTCCGCTTGCGGCCAGTTCCTCGGAAAGCCGCTGTCCGTCCTGCATCAGCTTGTCGGATTGGGTTGCCGCCGTGCTCGTGCAGTTGGGATAGGCGTTGCGGTAGCGGTAATAGGCATCGTTGAAATGCTTGATGAGCGCCTGGCGTTCCGTCTCGCTCGGACGCACCGCGCCCATCATCTCGATCATCTTGTTGCGCCAGAGCTGGCCTTCATTGGTGCCGCAAAGCGCCCGCAGATGGTGAATGCCGCCCAGCACTTCGGCCAGTTGTGCAACCCCGGCGGGCATCGCTTCCGCCCGCACGGTGAGGAAAGGGAGCAGGGCGAGCGCCGCCGCGAGCGCCAGCGGCAAAAGCCGCCGCTTTCTCGTCGCCGTCCCGTTTTTGCACAAATCCTGTGCCATAAAGCCCCGAAGGCCCTCCTGTGGCCGCGGTGATCGCCTTGTCGCGATCGCCGCTGCAGGAAACAGGCCTCATCGGGACGATACGAAACGGATCAGCCGAACTTCTTCAGCCGCTCGAGCACGGCTTCGGCTTCGGCCATCGTCTTTTCCACGATGTCCTTCGCCGGCAGGATTTCGTGGATGCCGCCCGCGCCTTGGCCCATGGCGAAGCAGGAGCGGTCGCGGTCGAGCCCCTCGATCTGGCCGCCGATGCCGCCCATCACATTGTTCTGATGCGACAGGATCGCCTGCTGCGGGAAGGGCTGGATGTCGGCGGGCCGGCTCTCCCAGTCCTGCACGTAAGGATTGTTGAACACGCGCATCGTCTTGCCGGAATAGCAGCGCGTCACGATCGTGTCCGTGTCCTTCGCTTCCACGATCACCTGGCGGTACATGTCGCCCGCATGGCTTTCCTTCGCGGCGATGAAGCGCGTGCCCATCCACACGCCCTGTGCGCCGAAGGCGAGCGCCGCCGCAAGCCCGCGCCCGTCGACGATCGATCCGGCCGCGATCACGGGGATCGTCTTCACCGCGTCCACGATCTGCGGAATGAGCGCCATGCCGGCCACCTTGCCGGTATGCCCGCCGCCTTCCGTGCCCTGCGCGATCACGCCGTCGAGCCCGGCCTTCTCGCCCGCCACCGCATGTTTCACGGTGCCGCACACATTCATGACCTTCATGCCCGCCTTGTGCAGCTTGTCGAGAATGTTGTTCGGCACGCCAAGGCCGGAAATGAACGCCGCCGCGCCTTCCTCGATCATGATGTCGGCGGTCCTCTCGAGCGATTCCGGAACGGCCGCGAGCAGGTCCACGCCGAACGGCTTGTCGGTCAGGTCCTTCACCTTCTTCATCTGCACACGAATTTCTTCCGGCTGCAGCCCCGCCATGCCCAGCGTGCCGAAGCCGCCGGCATTGGAAACGGCAGCGGCGAGTTCCGCATAGGAAACGCCGCCCATGCCCGCGAGCATGATCGGATATTTGATGCCGAGAAGGTCGCAAAGCGGTGTGTGAATGGCCATGAGTGCTCTCCCTGCGCGGATGTGCCGGCGCCTGCCGGTTCCGCTATTTAGTTCGGTTACCTAACTAAACTGCGCGGACGCTTCCCTGTCAAGACGCCGCGGCGCCGCCGCATCCGCGCCTTATTTTCGTCGCCTGCCGCCGCAACCATCCGCTCATGCGTCGCCCCCGCCGCCCGCTTCCGGCCGTCCCCTTCGCCGCCGCAGTCCTCGCGGCGGCCGTTCTTTCGGCCTGCACGACTTCGCGCGACAGCGCGCCGAAGCGCACCGCCAGCGAGCAGCTTCTCATCTCCGCTGCCGCCGATCGCGCCGCCCGCAACCTGTCCATCGCCATTCCCGAAGGAACGAAAGTCTTCATCGATGCGTCCTTCTTCGAGGGACTGGACAGCAAATACGCGATTGCCGCGATCCGCGACCGGGTTTTGAAGCGGGGCGCGCGCCTCGCCGCGTCGAAGGAAGAAGCCGACATGATCGTCGAGATCCGCTCCGGCGCGCTTTCCATAGACGAGAACAAGCTCGTCGTCGGTGTGCCGGAGATGGATGTGCCCGTGCCTCTGGCGGGAAGTTTCGGCCTTCCCGAAATTTCGGTCCTCACCCGCGCCCGCCGTCAGGGCGTGGCGAAATTCGCCGCCACCGGCTACGACGCAAGGACGGGCAAGCTTGTCGCGAGCTCCGCGTCCGATTTCGGCTTGTCGGAACAGACGGAATGGACGGTGCTCTTCTTCCTGTCATGGACGACAAGCGACGTCGGTCCGGACAATACTGTGGAGGTGTTGCGCCCGCCGCCTGCGCAGGGCAGTCCCGGCAAGAAATGACGCAGGCAATGTGAGGAGAAAGCGATGATGAAGCGGTTCGCGGCGATGGCGGTTTCTCTCGGTCTCGGCCTTGCCTCAGGCTTGCCCGCCCTAGCCCTCGACCGGACCTTCACCACGGAGAAGGTGAATATCCGGGTCGAGACGGTGGTGCAGGGCCTCGACCATCCCTGGGGCCTCGCCTTCCTGCCCGATGGAAACATGCTCGTCACCGAGCGGCCGGGCTTTCTGCGCATCGTCACGCCCGAAGGAAAGATCGGGAACGCGATCTATGGCGTGCCGCAGGTCGATGCGCGCAGGCAGGGCGGCCTGCTCGATGTCGCACTCGATCCTGACTTCGCCGAAAACCGCCTCGTCTATCTGAGCTATGCGGAGAAGGGGGAGAATGGGAAGAACGGCACCGCCGTCGCGCGCGGTCACCTCACCGAGAGCCTGTCGCCGCAACTGCGCAACGTGGAAGTGATCTTTCGTCAGCAGCCGAAACTGCCGAGTACGCTCCACTTCGGCTCGCGTCTCGTCTTCGACCGCGAAGGCCACCTCTTCATCACCATGGGCGAGCGCTCGAAAAAGGAATTTCGCGGCCAGGCGCAGGAGCTCTCATCCCATCTCGGCAAGATCGTCCGCCTCTGGCCGGACGGAACCGTGCCGGACGACAACCCCTTTGTGAACAGGGAGGGCGCGCTTCCCGAAATCTGGTCCTGGGGTCACCGCAATGCGCAGGGCGCGGCGCTTCATCCCGAAACCGGCAGGCTCTGGGAGAACGAGCACGGTCCGCGCGGCGGCGACGAGGTGAACATTCCCGAGCCCGGCAAAAATTACGGCTGGCCCGTCGTCACCTATGGCACCGAATATAGCGGCCTGCCGGTCGGCGAGGGCAAAAGCGCGGCGCCCGGCATGGAAGAGCCCGTCCACTACTGGGTGCCCTCCATCGGCCCCTCCGGCATGGCGTTCTACACCGGCGATGTCATTCCCGAATGGAAGGGCTCGCTCTTCGTCGGCGGCCTCGCCCGCCCCGGCCTCTACCGCCTCTCGCTCGACGGCGGCAAGGTCACGGGCGACGAGCCCATGCTGAAAGACCTCGGCCTGCGCATCCGCGATGTCCGCCAGGGCCCCGACGGCGCCCTCTACCTCCTCACCGACGAAGAAGACGGCCAGCTCCTCCGCCTCGTGAAGGTGGAGTAGGACGCTTCTTTCCCTCTCCCCTTCGGGGAGAGGGAGGGAGCATCCGAAGGATGCGGAAGGGTGAGGGGGCGCTTGAGGCACTCAGTCCCCGCAAGCCCCCAAACCGTCATGGCGAGACGAGAACCCTCACGCAATCGCGCTTTTGTCGATCTCGCTCACCTTGGTGAAGCCCGTCAGCGCCATGGCGACGTTCATCTCGCCGCGCATCGTGGAGAGCATGGCGGAGACGCCTGCCTCGCCGCGCGCCGCCAGCGCGAAGGCCCAGGCCCGCCCCAGCAGGCAGGCATCCGCGCCGAGCGCCACCGCCTTCACGATGTCGAGCCCGCTCCTGATGCCGCCATCGAGAAACACCGTCGTGGCGTCGCCCGCTTCCTCGCGGATCGCGGGCAATGCGTCGATGGTCGCGGGCGTCGAGTCGAGCTGCCGCCCGCCATGGTTCGACACCACGATCCCGTCCGGCGCGAGCGTCTGCATCGCCATGCGCGCATCCTCGCAGTCCATCACCCCCTTGATGATGATCTTGCCCGGCCAGTTCGCGCGCACCCATTCGAGGTCTTTCCACGTCATCGCCGGGTCGAGGTTCTGCGCCACCCAGGCGCCGAACTCGCCGAAGCCCTTCGCATGCGGAACCGCCTCGCGCAGGTTGCCGAAATCGAGCGGCTTGCCGCCGATCGCGACATGCCGGAGCCAGTGCACCCGCCGCGCGTAATCGGCGGCGACGCGAAGCCGCTTGCCGGGCGGCATCGACGCGTTCATGCCGTTCCTGATGTCGCGGTAGCGCGCGCCGAGCACGGCAAGGTCCACCGTGAAAACGAGCGCGGTGCAGCCCGCCTCATGCGCGCGCTTCATCAGCGCCGCCGCATAGCCGCGATCCTTGATCACATAAAGCTGGAACCAGAAGGGTTTCTTTGTCGCGGCCGCCACTTCCTCGATGGAGCAGATGCTGACCGTCGACAGCGTGTAGGGCACGCCAAACTTCTCCGCCGCCTTCGCCGCCTGCACTTCGCCGCGCTGCGCGAACATGCCCGCGAATCCGACCGGCGCGAGCGCCGCCGGGATCGTCCATCTCTCGCCGAAGATTTCGGTCGTCGTATCGACCTTGCCCACGTCGCGCAGCACGCGCTGGCGCAGCTTCAGCCGCGCGAAGGCTTCCACATTGTCGTGGAGCGTCCGCTCCGCATAGGAGCCGCCGTCCAGATAGTCGAAAAGCTGCGTCGGCAGCCGCTTCCTCGCCAGCGCGCGATAATCCGCCACCGACACCGGATTGAGATCGAGACTCATGATTGCCGCCCTCCCACTTTCTTCCACCCGCCCATTTAACCAATACCGTCATGACCCGCTTTATGCGGGTCATCCACGTCTTGGATACACGCAAGAAGCTTAAAGACGTGGATGGCCCGGACAAGCCGGGCCATGACGAACGATGGAGCGGATTTCCAGCCACTCACCCCCGGCCCGCATCCTCCATGAGCTCGTCCACCGCAATCGGACCGGCATTCTCCCGCCGGCTGTCGAGGATATAGGCAAGTTCCGAAAACGCCTCCAGCATCGCGCCGGAATCGCCCTGGTCGAGCAGCGAGGGCAGGTAGCGCGCCAGCGCCTCCTCGAATTCGCGATGCTTCTTCAGCCCCTTCGGCGTCAGGCTGAGTTTCACGCTCCGCCCGTCATCCTTGTCGGGCTTGCGCGCGATGAGCCCGCGCTTCTCCATGTCCGCAATGAGGCCGGAAGCGGTTGGCTTGCGGATCGCCGCTTCCACGGCCAGTTCGCCCGCCCGCTTCGGCCCGCGCTTCAGGAACAGGAGAAAGCGGTATTGCGGGATGGTGATGTCGAGTTCGCGCGCAATCTTCTCGAACTCGCGGAACAGCACCACGACCGTG
>JACIYQ010000026.1 GCA_014359855.1 Parvibaculum sp. | reverse complement strand
GCGTTCACCTTCTCGAAGGCTTCGAGCATGCGCTCGCGGCCCTCGCGGTTGAGGCTGCCGATACCCTGGCGGAGCTTCGCGATGGCGCTCACAAGGTCTTCGCGCTCGCTCGTCATGGTTTCGAGCTGCTCGGTGAGCTCGCGTGATTCTTCCTCTGCGCGCAGGTTTACGCCGCCAAGGCTTTCACGCTCACGCTTGAAGCGTTCGAGCTTCGCATCGATCTGCTCGACATCGGGAAGTTCGGCACCCTCTTCGAGGTTCGCCTGCCTGAGCGCGGCCTCCGGCTCGCATTCGAGCACTTCGCGGATGCGCTCCTCCGATTCGGCGCGGCGCTCGCGCGCACCATCCACGAGACCGTCGATGCGGGCGCGCTCTTCGCGCGTTTCGCCGAGCAGGTGCTGGACTTCCTTCGCATGCTTCGTCGCTTCGCTAAGGATTTTCTCGGCCTGCGCCAATTCGTCGGCTGCCTGCGAACGCGCGGTCTCTGCCTCGGAGATGCAGGTGAGGAGCGCCTGGCGCTTTTCCTCGATGGCGGCGGGCACGCCCTCAAGCGTCTGCAACTCCGCTTCCGCCTCGCCCTTGCGTTCCTCAAGCGTGCCGATCTGCCGCTCGGCATTGGTCGCGCGAAGCTGCCAGGCCTCGCGCTCCTGCCCGATGGCGGAGAGGCGGCGGCTGCGCTGCTCGGCCTCGCGCCGCAAGCCTTCATGTTCGGCGCGTGCCTCCGAGAGTTCGAGGCGGAGCGCGGCCACAAGGTCGCGGAGTTCGGCGGCGCGGGCGCGAGGTTCTTCGTCGGGCTTCAGCTTCTGGAGTGCGAGTTCGGCTTCCTCCAGCGCGCGCGTGGCCTCGCTCTTGTCGCCGGAAAGCCGCTCTTCGGCTTCGGCGAGGGCGGCAAGGCGCGAAAGCTGCGCGGAGGCAGCGCGTTCCGCGGTCTGCAGGGCATCGCGGATACGGTTGTGCTCGCCCTGCGCCTCGCGAAGCGCGGCGCGGCGCGCCTGTTCTTCCAGCATCGCCTGTTCGGCGGCGACATGCGCCGCATCGAACGTCGCGCGCGCTTCGGCGGCGCCGGCCCGCGCGATGGCGAGTTCGCCCTCGAGATCGGCAAGGCGATTGCGCTGTTCGAGGCGGCGGGCAGACGCGGTCGGCGCATCCGCCGCTGCCGTGTAGCCGTCCCAGCGCCAGAGGGCGCCTTCTTTGGTGACGAGACGCTGACCGGGCGCGAGAAGGGCCTGAAGCCGCTTGCCGTCTTCGCCGGAGACCACAATGCCGATCTGCGAAAGGCGGCGGGCGAGCGATGCCGGCGCCTTCACGAAATAGGAAAGCGGCGTTGATCCCTCGGGGAGTATGGGCGGCACGTCGAAGGGTGGCAGAGCGTCCCAATGGATCGGCGCCGCCGCATCTTCCGGGACACCGAGGTCGTCGCCAAGCGCCGCACCGAGCGCGGTCTCATAGCCATGCTCGACGGCGATGGCGTCGATCACCGGCGGCCAGAGATCGCTTTCGCCGACGGAAAGCATGTCGGCCAGTGTCTTCGCCTCGGCTGCAAGGTCGCCCGCCGCGCGCTCGGCTGCCTGCATCGGTTCGCGCGCTGTCTTCTCGCGCTCCTGCGCGTTGCGCCTGGCTTCTTCGGCTTCGAGCGCGGCACGTTCTGCCTCGCCGACGCATGACGCGGCTTCATCGAGCTCGGCGGACTGAAGCGCGATCTGCGCTTTCTTTTCTTCCGCATCCGACAGCGTGTCGCGCTCACGCGCGATTTCGGCGAGCTGACGTTCCAGACGTTCGATCCGCTGGCGCCCTGCCTCGATGGTGCGCACGAGGCTCGTCCGCTCCGCGCTGAGCGCCGCGATTTCCTGATTGAGATGGTCGAGTTCCTGCTCGGCCGTATCGAGCGACGTGCGGGTTTCCTCGACACGCGATTGCGCGCGGGACTGTGCTTCCGCCTGGCCTTCCTCGGCTCCCTTGAGCTCTTCAGATTCCTCATCGAGCCGCGCGATAGCGCCGCGCGTATCCTCGATCAGATGACGCTCGCGCCCGAGATCCTGCCCGATCTGTTCGAGGCGGGCGGTGAGACGCGAGGCCTGCTCCTTCGCCCGCGCTTCCTCGGCATCGAGATTTTCGCGCTCGACGGTGAGGCGATGAAGCCGTGCGGCGGCTTCCGCTTCCTTCTCGCGAAGCGGCGGCAGCCGGTCCGCGGCTTCCGCTTCGAGTGTCGTGGCGGCGGCGGCCTCGCGGGTGAGTTCCGTCACGCGGATGTCGGTGGCGGCGAGCCGCTCTTCGGACTGCCTGAGAGACTCGACCGCATGCGTCCAGCGCAGGTGAAGAAGGATCGCTTCCGTCTCGCGGATCTGGCCCGAGAGATTGCGGTAACGCACGGCCTGGCGCGCCTGGCGCTTGAGGCTGGCGAGCTGGGATTCGACCTGGGCCACGACGTCGTCGAGACGCGTGAGGTTCGTTTCGGCTGCCTTGAGCCGGAGTTCGGCCTCGTGACGGCGTGTGTAGAGGCCGGTGATGCCGGCCGCCTCTTCGAGAATGCGGCGGCGATTGATCGGCTTGGAGGAAATGAGCTGCGCAATCTGGCCTTGCCGCACGAGGGCAGGCGAGTGCGCGCCGGTCGAGGCGTCCGCGAAGAGAAGCTGCACATCGCGCGCGCGCACCTCGCGGCCGTTGATGCGATAGGTGGAGCCCTGTTCGCGTTCGATCCTGCGCGAGACTTCGATTGCGTCGCAATCATTGTAGGCGGCAGGCGCCGAGCGGTCGCCATTGTCGATGTAGAGAACGACTTCCGCGTGATTGCGCGCCGGCCGGCCGGCGGTGCCTGCGAAGATCACGTCCTCCATGCCCGAGCCGCGCATGTTCTTGAACGAGTTCTCGCCCATCACCCAGCGCATCGCTTCGAGCAGGTTCGACTTGCCGCAGCCATTGGGCCCGACGACGCCCGTCAGGCCCGGCTCGATGATGAGATCGGTCGGGTCGACGAAGGATTTGAAACCGGAAAGCCGGAGGCGATTGAACTGCACTGTCTGTCTCGATCTCTTGCTGTGACGCCTGGTCTCTTGGTTGAGAGGCTTGCTGTTATTCCTGTTCGGCGGGCATCGCTTCGCCGGATGCGGCATCGGGCGCGATCGCCTTGCCTTCGAGGGCTCTCTGGATCAACGGCTCGAATTCCGCCCAGGGCAACGCACCCTCGACCTTCTCGCCATTGATGAAGAAGGTCGGCGTGGAGCGCACACCGAAGGTCTTCGCGCCGCGCGTGGCCACATCCCTGACGTGATTGAAGATGCGCTCGTCCTTCATGCACTGGTCGAAGCGCTCTTCCGAGAAGCCGCCTTGCCGCGCAAGGGCCTTGAGGTCTTCCATTGGCGTCTGCGTGAAGGCCCACTGCGCCTGCTGACGGAAGAGCACATCGATGAAGCCGAAATAACGCTCGGGCCCCGCGCAATGCGACAGCATGTAGGCGGCCGTTGCGATCGGGTCGAACGGGAAGTCCCTGAGGATGTAGTAAACCTTGCCCGTCTCTACATATTGTTCCTGGAGCTTCGGCTCGGTGTTGATATTGAAATCCGCGCAGTGACTGCAGGTGAGCGACGCATATTCGATGACCGTCACCGGCGCCATCGGATCGCCCTTGGTCATGTCGCCGAGGGGCCCCGGCACGAGGAGCTCCTTCTCGAAGGCTGTGTCGGTCCTGCCCGCGACCTGCTCCACGGCGCCGCCATTGGGCCCCAGGAACAGGTAGCCCAGATAGCCGAGCACGAGGATAACAATGGCGGCCGCAGCAGCGGCGAGAGCTTTATTTTGATTCACGTGAGCACATTCCTACCAGATGTTGGGGTATTATGGCGGCGGGGCCCGATGCCCTCAACCAAACCTTTCTGTTGCCTTGAACCGAGAATCGGGACTCGCGGCCCTA
>JACIYQ010000259.1 GCA_014359855.1 Parvibaculum sp. | reverse complement strand
AGTGAGAGCCTCGCATGAGAGGATCGGTTTCGTCGATCAAGGCAAGCGCTGCGAACGCGCGCGGCGCCCCGAAACAAATATCCGAGCCCGTGATATGCGGGGCGGTTGCGGCTGTCGAGATGGCCGCCATCGTAACGGCGAGTGCGCTCGCCTATTCCCTCTGGCTCGTGCGGGCGGCGGACATCTTCTGGCCGAACTACGTTCTCGTTACCCTCTTCGGCGCCCTCGTTGCGGTGAACCTCTTTCACGCATTCCGGGCTTACAGTTTCGATGTTCTGACGAATGCCACCGAAAGCCTGAAGCGGATGACGGTCGCCTGGTCGAGCGTCGGGGTCACGCTCGTCGCAGTCAGCTTCTTCACCAAATCCTCCGAAGACTATTCACGCGCCTGGTCCGCGCTGTGGTTCTTGTCCGGGTGGATGTCGCTGGCCGTCGTCCGGATTACGGTATATTTTCGCAGCCTCGCCTGGGTGAATGAAGGCAGGCTGACACGCGACGTCGCCATCCTCGGCGATACGCAGGTAGGCGAGCGCCTCGTCTCCTATCTGAGAGCACGAGGCGCCGATGGCGTTCGCGTCGTCGGTGTGTTCCGCGACGGCGAGGCGGAGCGTGCCGGAAGACGCAATGCGGAGGGCGGCACCTTCGGCATCGACTCCCTGGTCGAGCTCGTACGCCGCCAGGCCGTCGACACCGTCGTGATCGCGCTTCCGCCGGAAGACGAGACACGCATACTGAAAGCCGTGCAGAGACTGAAGTCGCTTCCGGTGGACATTCGCCTTTGCCCCGGCCCGATCAGCTTTCATCTGGAGCGAGCCGCGGTAAGTCATCTCGCGCACCTGCCGCTCCTGAACGTCCTCGACAGGCCGCTCGCGGGCTGGCAATCCGTCATCAAGCAGATCGAGGACAGAGTGCTTGCGGCGCTCATCCTGCTGCTGATCAGCCCGGTCCTTGCCGCCATCGCCCTTCTCATCAAGATCGACAGTCCGGGGCCCGTGCTCTTCCGGCAGCAGCGTTACGGCTTCAACAATCATCTCATCGAGGTGCTGAAATTCCGCACCATGCGCCACGACATGCGCGACGAGACGGCCGAGGTTCTGACAAGGCGCAACGACCCCCGCATCACCAGGATCGGCGCCATCCTGCGAAAGTACAGCCTCGACGAACTTCCCCAGTTCTTCAATGTGCTCAGGGGCGAAATGTCGATCGTCGGGCCGCGCCCCCACGCGATCTCCGCGAAGGCGGCGGGAACGCTCTACGACGATGCCGTGAGGGACTATGCGGCGCGGCACCGCGTCAAGCCCGGGATCACGGGCTGGGCCCAGGTCAACGGCTGGCGCGGCGAAACGGAAACGCTCGACCAGATCCGCCAGCGCGTCGCGCACGACCTTGTTTACATCGAGAACTGGTCGCTCGGCCTCGACCTCAAGATCATCCTCATGACCCTCGTCGGAGGATTCACCGGCAAGAACGCCTTCTAGCGGGTAGCGCGTTCACAGGAGCGGAGGGAACCTCAATGAAATGTCTGTGGCTCACATGGATCGATCCCTGGCCGGAACATGACGGTCAGCGCATCTATTCCGGCCGCCTCGTCGACGCCTTCGCAGCTGCAGGTGCGGAGGTGACAGTGCTCAGCACAGCGCATCACGCCTCGCACCGCCGGGACGGCCATGTCGAGGGCAACATCCGCTGGGCGCTGGTGCCCGCGGAGCGCTACCTGCCATGGCTCAGCGTCTTCTCGTCACTGCCCCATATTGCCCACCGTCCGGCAACGCCTGCCATGCGGGACCGGTTGAACCTCCTGCTCGCGCGCGAGACCTGGGATTGCATCATCTTCGACGGCCTTCACAGCGGCTGGGCATTGAGCCCCTGCCTTGCGCATTATGCCGACGGCCAGCGCCCGCGCCTCATCTACATCTCGCACAACCATGAGCAGAGCACCCGCACGACCGTCGCTCGCAACTATGCCGGCAACCCCGCAAAGAAGCCGATCATTCTGTACGACGCCGAAAAGGCCGGCCAGCTCGAGCACAAGCTCGTTTCCCATTCGGATCTCGTGACGGCAATTACGCCGGAGGATGCGGCGAAGTTCCGCGCCGAAGCGCCCGGAACGCCCATTGACGTCCTGACGCCGGGCTATGCCGGCCGCAAGAGGGAGACGAGACACATAACGGACGCTGTCCCGCGGCGCGCCGTCCTCGTCGGCAGCTTCGACTGGATTGCCAAGCAGATGAACCTCGCCGACTTCCTCGCCGTGGCCGAACCGGTCCTCGCCGCGCAGAATATCGAGCTCCAGGTCGTCGGTGGGGGCAACCAGGCCTTTCTCGACGGCCTGCGCCTCAAGCATCCGAGCGTCGACATCGTGGGACGCGTCGCCGAGACGACATCCTATTTCGAGGAAGCCAGGATCGCCGTTGTCCCCGAGCTCAGCGGCGGCGGCTTCAAGCTCAAGGTGCTCGACTACATTTTCAACCGCACACCGATCGCCGCGCTCGACGGATCGATTGCGGGCACGCCGCTCGTGTCCGGAAAGAGCGGGCTGTTCCACGACAGTTACGTGTCTCTCGCTCGCGGCATCGCCGACACCATCGACAACCTCGAGTTGCTCAACAGCCTGCAGAACCGCGCCTATGAAGACTGCCGCGATGCCTTCAACTGGCGCGAACGCGGAGAACGGCTCCGCTCATCGATAAACGCCCTTGAAGGTCTCCGGGATGACGCAGCGGCCTGACATCCTCGACAGCATCCTGGTTGCCGGATTCCTGATCGGCATCTACCTCAGCCTCGAAGTGTCGCTGGGAGCCGGAGTACCCATTCCTGCGCTCTCGGCGGCGGCCGCCAGCGGGCTTCTCCTTCTGCGGCATATGAGCTGGATCGAGGAACGGCACCTCACGGCGCTTCTTCTGGTTCTTCTTCTCTATCTGCTGTCGATCTTCGTTGCGCCGGACTAC
>JACIYQ010000258.1 GCA_014359855.1 Parvibaculum sp. | reverse complement strand
CCTGAAAACGCCCATGCCCCGGCGGAACATATGTCTATTCGGAATATCGCGATCATCGCCCATGTCGACCATGGGAAGACGACGCTGGTCGACCAGCTCCTGCGCCAGTCCGGCACCTTCCGCGACAACCAGCAGGTTGCCGAACGCGTGATGGACTCGAACGACCTGGAGCGCGAGCGCGGCATCACCATTCTCGCCAAATGCACCAGCGTGGACTGGGAGCAGGACGGCGCGCATACCCGCATCAACATCATCGACACGCCCGGCCATGCCGACTTCGGCGGCGAGGTGGAGCGTATTCTCTCGATGGTGGACGGCGTGGTGCTGCTGGTGGACGCGGCCGAAGGCCCGCTGCCGCAGACGAAATTCGTGACCTCGAAGGCGCTGGCGCTGGGCCTCAAGCCCATCGTG
The DNA here is from genome assembly GCA_014359855.1 of Parvibaculum sp. Classification (GTDB taxonomy): domain Bacteria; phylum Pseudomonadota; class Alphaproteobacteria; order Parvibaculales; family Parvibaculaceae; genus Parvibaculum. The sequence continues at coordinate 3,751 of JACIYQ010000258.1, read as the reverse complement.
CTCATCAACAAGGTGGACCGGACGGACGCACGTCCCGACGAAGTGCATATCGAGGCCTTCGACCTCTTCGCGGCGCTGGGCGCCACCGACGAGCAGCTCGACTTCCCGACCATCTTCGCCTCGGCGAGGCAGGGCTGGGCGGCCGAAGACCTGAACGCGCCGGACGCGAAGGACAACGGCATGAAGCCGCTCTTCGCGAAGATCCTGAGCCACTTCCCGGCGCCCGCCGCGCTGACCGACGGCTCGCAGGAAGAGCCCTTCGCGATGCTGGTGACGACGATCGAGGCCGACCCCTATCTCGGACGCATTCTCACCGGCCGCATCGAAAAAGGTGCGGTGAAGCCGAACATGGCCGTGCAGGTGCTGCGCCAACCGAAAGGCGGCGAGGTCGCGACCGTGGAGAAGGGCCGCATCAGCAAGGTGCTCGCCTTCCGCGGCATCCAGCGCATTCCCGTCGAGGAAGCCAAGGCAGGCGACATCGTCGCCATCGCCGGGCTTCAGGAAGGCACCGTCGCCGACACGATCTGCGACGCGGCCGTGACGGAGGCGATTGCCGCGCTCCCCATCGACCCGCCGACGCTCTCGATCACCGTTTCGATCAATGACAGCCCGCTTGCCGGCCGCGAAGGCTCCAAGGTGCAGTCGCGCGTTATCCGCGAACGGCTGATGAAGGAAGCGGAATCGAACGTCGCCATCAAGGTGTCGGACAGCGAGAGCCGCGACGCCTTCGAAGTGGCCGGCCGCGGCGAACTTCAGCTCGGCGTTCTCATCGAGAACATGCGCCGCGAAGGCTTCGAGCTTTCGATCTCAAGGCCCCGCGTGCTCTATCGCGAGGACGAGAACGGCCAGCGCCTCGAACCCATCGAGGAAGCGACCGTGGACGTCGACGACGAATATACCGGCGTCGTCATCGAGAAGATCTCGAACCGCAAGGGCGAGATGATCGACATGCGCCCGACGGGCGCCGGCAAGACGCGCATCATCTTCCATTGCCCCTCGCGCGGCCTCATCGGCTATCATGGCGAGTTCCTGACCGATACGCGCGGCACCGGCGTGATGAACCGCATCTTCCATGCCTACGAACCCTATCGCGGCGAGATCGAAGGACGGCGCAACGGCGTGCTGATCTCGAACGGCGCGGGCGACACTGTGCCTTACGCCCTCTGGTATATCGAGGAGCGCGGCGTGCTCTTCATCCAGCCGGGCGTGAAGGTCTATGAGGGCATGATCATCGGCGAGAACGCCCGCCCCGACGACCTGATCGTGAACCCGCTGAAGGCAAAGCAGCTCACCAACATCCGCACGACCTCGAAGGACGAAGCCGTGCGCCTGACGCCGCCGCGCCCGCTGACGCTCGAACAGGCGATCGCCTATATCGAGCAGGACGAACTGGTGGAAGTGACGCCGAAATCGATCCGGCTCAGGAAGCGCTACCTCGACCCGAACGAGCGCAAGAAATACGCGCGGGCGGGGTAAGACACCCGCGCATTTGCCTCGCCTCCCGGCCGGTGCCACTCTTCCCCGCAACGAGAACAAGGGGAGGAGAGAGACATGGCCGGGAACGCGGAATGGCTGGAAAAGGTGAAGGAACCGGCGCTGGAGCCGGCGCTTCCCATCATCGATCCGCATCATCACCTCTGGGACCATCCGGGCTCGCGCTATGAACTCGACGAGCTGATGGCCGATGCCGCGCAAGGCCACAACATCCGCGCGACCGTCTTCGTCGAGTGCAAGTCGATGTATCGCGCGGGCGGGCCGGACGCGCTGAAGCCGGTCGGCGAGACGGAATATGTAAACGGCATCGCCGCGAAATCGGCGAGCGGCGGCTTCGGGGAAACGCGCGTGGCGGCGGCGAGGCGGTAGGCCACGGCCTCGTCGAAATTCAGCACGGCGGTGGCGTTGCCCTTGATGCCCATCTTCTTCTCGATGGAGCCGCAGGACACGTTGTTGCGGCCGGGTGATCTCGCCGGTCTCCTTGTCGACCAGCATCTTCGGCACCATGAAGAAGTTCACGGTCGAGAGGTCGTTGGCGAGCTTGCCGTCCTCGCCCGGAATTTTCGCGATCACCATGTGGATGATGTTGTCGGTCATGTCGTGGTCGCCGCCCGAGATGAAGATCTTCGTGCCCGAGAGGCGGTAGGTGCCGTCTTCCTGCTCGACGGCCTTGGTCTTCATCAGCTTCAGGTCCGTGCCGCAATGCGGTTCGGTGAGGCACATGGTGCCGGTCCACTCGCCGGAGATCATCTTCCTGGCGACATGTTCCTTCATCCAGGGCTCGCCCGTCGCCCAGAGCGCCGAGTAAGCCGCCGTCGTGAGCCCTGGATACATCGAGAAGGCCTGGTTCGCCGACATGCCCATTTCGGTGAAGGCGAAGGTGATGACGGAGGGCAGCCCCGCGCCGCCGGCCGCTTCCGGCGCGCCGAGACGGTTCCAGCCGTCCTCGCAATATTTCTGGAAGGCCTCTTTGAAACCGGGCGGCGTGCGCACGACGCCGTTCTCCAGCACGCAGCCATGCTCGTCGCCCACCTGGTTCAGCGGCTGCAGAACCTCCTCGCAGAATTTCGCGCCGCCCTCGAGGATCGCCTTGCGTCATGTCGGGCGTCAGGTCGCCAAAGCCCGGCACCTCGCCGCGCTTGTCGATTTCGAGAAGCTCGTGGAACAGGAACATGAGTCTTCCACGGGGGCCTTGTAGCCCGGCATGGGCGCGCTCCTTCAGTCGGCGTTTGTTTTTGAAACTCGGCTTGTCTTCAAATTCTGTGTCACCCCGGTCCCGTCATACGACGATGGTTCGGGGGCATGGGCGGTGCCCAAAAAATTCAGTGTCATCCCGGGGCTCGTCCCCGGGACCCAATCCACGCCGCCGCGCCTTCCGCGTCTTCGCGCTCGTGGCCTCGCCGCACCCTCCGCCCTGCGGCGCCCGGCGCGGCTCTCTCTTATCCGTCATGGCCCGCTTCAGGCGGGCCATCCACGTCTTTCTTCAAAGCAAAAAAGACGTGGATGACCCGGACAAGCCGGGTCATGACGAGGTGGGAAGAAGGCTTAAGCCCCCAAAGACGCAGCGTCAACGCCGCCCGCCCCGGCCCCTTTTCAGCGCCCTAGGGTGCCTCCCTTACTGCCTTCAATTTTGTCAGTAAGCGGCGCGGAATATGGAGGAAAAGGGGAGGGATGTCGAGGGGCAAGCGCCCTGCTCGCCGCGGAGCGGCTCCGCGAGGCCGGCGCGCCTGAGAAAGCCGGAGGCCCTGCAAAACGCGGGAGCGGCTTTTTACTTCCTTCAATTCGGTCAGCAAGCACACCAGGACGCGTGGGAAACGGGGAGGCAGTGTCTCGTAAGTAGTGTTTCTATGGGAACTTCAAGTGTGTGTTAGTAATAAAACTTCATTTCAACCCGATTGGATTCCATCGGATCCAAGAATGACAAGAAAATGAAGTCCCCAAAATTCCGATTGAAAGTAAAGGATATTCAAAGCGTGGTGGACGCCACCAGGCTCAAGGTGCTTTGGAAAAATAAAGTTCGTACCTCAATGCGAGGACAACCCATTCCTGATCCGATTGAGCATCTCGACTTTCATACAAAACTTAGCGTGGCGTGCAATTCCATTGAGGCTGATTGGGCTGCTGCCGGTTTCACGGACACAAAGTTTAGGTGTCATGATGGAACCGGAGGTGGACTATGGGACGAAGGGTATTCAGCCGCGAGTTCAAGCTTGAGGCGGTGAAGCTGGTCAGGGAGCGGGGCGTGACGATTGCCCAG
>JACIYQ010000257.1 GCA_014359855.1 Parvibaculum sp. | reverse complement strand
TTCGGCATTCCTGTGCTGAACGTCCGCGACGTGCTCAGCCCGCAGATCATCACCCGTATTCCGTTAGCTGCGCCGGAGATCGCCGGATCGCTCAATCTTCGGGGCCGGATCGTGACGGCAATCAATATGCGAACCCGCCTCGGGCTGCCCTCGGAAGGCTTCGTCGAACGGGCCATGGCTGTCGTTGTCGAACATGACGACGAGCCATTCAGCCTCCTGGTCGACGAGGTCGGCGAGGTGCTGAGCGTCCCTCTGCGACGGCGAGAGAGCGTACCCGCCACGCTCGATGAGCGCTGGCGCGAGGTTTCCCAGGGAATCTATCGCCTCGATGACCGGTTGCTGCTGGTCTTGAGCGTCACAAGCGTGCTCGGGGCGATTTGCACCGCGCCAGTGCATTTAGCGTAACGGAGGAACAAATATGGCCGTCGACATGAAAATGCCGATCCTGATCGTGGACGACTACAAGACGATGTTGCGGATCGTGAGGAACCTGCTGAGCAAGCTCGGTTTCTCCGACATAGACGAGGCAACCGATGGGACGGACGCGCTGGCAAAGCTTAAAAGCCGCCGCTATGCGCTCATCATCTCGGACTGGAACATGCAGCCGATGACCGGCTACGAGCTGCTTCAGAAGGTGCGCGCCGATGCCAGCACGAAATCGCTGCCCTTCGTGATGGTGACCGCCGAGTCGAAGGTCGAGAACGTCATCGCGGCGCGCAAGGCCGGCGTCAACAATTACATCATCAAGCCGTTCAGCGCCGAAGTTCTGAAGGCGAAGCTCAAGACGGTGCTGGGGGATTTCTGATGGCGGGTAAAGGGAAACTCGATCTGGTCGAGCGCCTGACCAACGAATGCATCGATGTGTGCCAGGCGGTTCTTCGCGGGCGGAAGTACCTTGCGCCGCTTCTCGATCCCTCCTTTCGCGCGCACAAGCTGCAGCGCGCCCTCAACGAACAAAAGGCCGCTGTCGGCGAAATGGAGATGGCGGTCGACCGGATCATGACGGCAGTGGAGAAGATGTCCGAGATCGATTTCGCCGACAGCGGCGATGCCGCACGGCGCGTAGCCGAATGCTGCGGCGAGATTGTGGAAGCCTGCTGCTTCCAGGACATAACCGGCCAACGCATGTCTCAGGTGAATGAGGCACTGAGTGCCATCGAGGACACACTTACCTTCCTGTCGGACGGCACGGCCGAAGCCGCTCCTCCGGAGGACCAGACACTGCTTAACGGTCCAGCGCTGCCCGGCAGCGGTATGGAGCAGGATGCCGTGGACGAAATTCTCGCGGACGACAAGGGAAAGCAAGAAGCACTGGGATGAGTAAAGATTCAATCGTGAACCGCAGCATGGATCCGCAGCATCCATGCCGGGTGATGGTCGTGGACGATTCCGCCGTTGCACGGGGGATCGTTACCAGAACCTTGCAGGAGGAGGCCGGCATCAAAGTCGTTGCCTCCGTACCCAATGGCCTGATGGCGCTGAAGGCGATCGAAAAACAGGAAATCGATATCGTCATTCTCGACATCGAAATGCCGGAACTCGACGGGCTCGCAGCGCTTCCCCGCTTGCTGGAAATGCAGCCGGATCTGAAAGTGATCATGGTTTCGTCTGCCAGCCAGCGCGACGCCGACATATCGCTAAAGACGATGGCCATGGGCGCCGCAGATTATGTCGCGAAGCCGAAGGCGGGACTCGGTGGCGCAGACGGTTTTCGCACTGAACTCCTGAACAAGGTCAGGGCGCATGGCGCAAGCACCTCGGAAGCGCCGAGGAAGAAGTCCGAGACAGCGCAACCTCGACCGGAGGCGAAGGTTCAAGTCAAATCGCCTGCAACAGTCACGCGAGCCGCGCGCAAGCTCTTCCGCCCCGATGCGATCGCCATTGGCTCGTCGACCGGCGGTCCACAGGCGCTTGCGGAAGTGCTCAAGAACATCGACCCCGCCCTCAGGCAGCCCATTCTCGTGACACAGCACATGCCCGCGACTTTCACGGCACTCCTTGCAGAGCATATGACGCGCTACTCTGGCCGCCTTGCGGCCGAGGCGCGAGACGGCGAACTGCTTGAGGAAGAGCGTATCTACATTGCACCGGGCGGCAAGCACATGCTGGTGGAACCGCGAGCGGCCGGCGGCGTAATCCTCCGCCTCGACGACGGACCGCCCGAGAATTCGTGCAAGCCTGCCGTCGATCCCATGCTCCGAAGCCTCGCCCGGCATTTCAAGGAACGGCTACTTGCCGTGATCCTGACGGGAATGGGAAGTGATGGTCTCAAGGGATGCCGGACCGTTCTCGAGGAAGGCGGACGCGTGCTTGCGCAGGACCGCGAAAGCAGCGTCGTCTGGGGAATGCCGGGTGCAGTGGCACAGGCGGGAATTTGCGAAGAAATATTGCCCTTGCAAAAAATTGGGCCGGCGATCGTACGTGTCGCAGCAGGAGAGAAGAAATGAACAATCCGGAATTCGACTATCTGAAGCAGGTTCTCTATGAGCGCTCTGGCCTCGTCGTTACACCGGAGAAGGGGTATCTCATCGAGAGCCGCCTCGCGCCGCTGGCACGCCGAAGCGGGCTGGATAGCGTCGGTCTGTTCATCGAAAAAACGCGGCGGACGCGCGACGAGACGATGCTGAAGCAGATCGTCGACGCGATGACGACCAATGAAACGCTCTTCTTCCGCGATGCCTGGCCTTTCGAGCGCCTGCGCAAGAGCCTTCTGCCCGACGTCATGGCGATGGCGAAAACGTCACGCCGGATCAAGATATGGAGTGCGGCATGCTCGAGCGGACAGGAGCCCTATTCTCTTGCCATGACGATAGCCGAAATGGGTACCGCCATGGCCGGGTGGAAAGTCGAAATCGTCGCCACTGACATCTCGGAGGCCATGCTTGCCAGGGCGCAGGAGGGCCGCTACTCGCTCTTTGAGGTCTCGCGCGGGCTTCCCGATTCCATGCTGGAAAAGTACTTCAAGCCTGACGGCAACGGATTCCAGGTGAAGGACAGCCTGAGAGAGATGATCGAGTTCCGGCACTACAACTTGCTGGAGGACCCTTCCACAAGCGGAATCGGCCCCGTCGACATCATCTTCTGCCGCAACGTTCTCATCTACTTCGACGAGGCGACGCGGAAGCGCGTCTTCACGGGGCTCGCCAAAGTCCTGCGCCCGTGGGGCTATCTTTGCCTCGGCGGCGCAGAAACGGTGGTGGGCATTTCCGATGCGTTTCGCGTTCTTCCGGGGGAGCGAGGCCTTTTCGGCCTCGCCAAATAGATGCCAGAGCGCGGCACCAGGCGCGGCAGATCGTGCTCCGGTCAACTGGTCGAATATTCCGCGTTGCGCCAGCTTTTAAAGGCCGCTCTATTGCAGAGACCCGCTCCCGGTATCCTTAGCTTGGCCGGAAGGGACGCGGCGGAAAATCCATTGTCCAGAACGCTTTATCAGATTGGCGGATTTCTCGCGCTCGGGCTGGGCGGGGTCGGCATCGTGCTACCGCTTTTGCCAACGGTCCCCTTTCTCATCCTGGCCGCCTATTGTTTTGCCCGCAGCGACGAGACACTCGAACGGTGGCTTGTCGAACATCCGACTTTCGGCAGTCACGTCCGATCGTGGCGTGAACGGGGGGCCATCTCCCAAAAGGGAAAGCGCGCGGCCCTGGCCGCCTTCGCAACAAGCGCCCTCGTCGCGCTGCTTTTCGTATCCCTACCCTATTCCCTGATGCCACTGGCCGCCGCACTTATCGGCGGGACATGGATATGGACCCGTCCCGACGCGTGAACCCGAACTTCCACGCCGCGCGCAGCAAAAAAGGCCGTCTCCCGATCCGGGAGACGGCCTCCAGTTTAGCGATGAACGCGACGATTATTTCGCCATGTTGATGATCTTGAGTTGCGTGAACTCGGCGAGACCTTCCTCGCCAAGTTCGGTGCCGAGGCCGGAGAAGCGCGCACCGCCGAAGGGAATATTCGGCGCGAGATCGGCATGCTTGTTGACCCAGACGGTGCCGGATTCAAGCTTCGTCGCAAGGTCGTAAGCCTTCTGCGGATCGGACGACCAGACGGAACCGCCAAGACCGTAAGGCGAGGCATTGGCGCGGGCGACCGCGTCTTCCGGGTCGGAATATTTGATGACCGGGAGAGCGGGGCCAAACTGCCTTCGTCGACGAGGCGCGTGCCGTCCGTTATGTCGCGAACGATGGTCGGCCGGATGAAATAACCAGTCTGTTCCCGCGTATCGCCACCGGCAATGACCTTGCCTGTCTTCTTCGCGTCGTCGATGAGCTCCTTCACTTTTTCGAACTGCATCTTGTTCTGGAGCGGCCCAAGCTGCGTGCCCTGCTCCTGGGTCAGAAGACGCGCGAGATCCTGAGCATTGGCCTCAATGACATCGGCGATCGCAGTGAGTGCCTTCTTGCGCTCGGCAATCGGTGTTGCGCTCCGCGCAGAAAAGGCGGCTTTCGCCGCTGCGACGCTTCATTCAACTGCGCTTCGGAGGCGCGGGGGCAGGAGGCGACGGGCTTGCCGTTGATGAGGAGCTTGTATTCGCTCATCCCTTGTTTCTCCCTGTGAACTCCGTTGGCCGGAGCATTTTCATGAATCAGACCGGACGCAGTCTAACCTCACCCGGCAAGGTTGCGATTCCGTGCCGGCTTCAGTGTGTGCCGGTCCGAAGCGCCTGCCCCTCGCGGTTCGGATGCGAGGCGAAGATCGTGTGGCTGTCAAATCGCCGGCAGGCGTCCTCCAGACGTTCGATCTGATGATCCACCCGAGCGCGCTGCTCCTTCGCCGCGGCCAGACGCTTTTTGAAGAAGGACACCGCAAGGCGGTTCTGCTCCTCGATGTCCTTGCCGTTCCGGTAGAGATCGAGAATTTGACGAATTTCATAGAGCGTCAAACCGACGTCACGCCCGCGAAGAATGAGTTGAAGGCGAGCGCGGTCGCGCTTCGAATAGAGCCGCGTCTGCCCCTTCCGCTCAGGTTCGATCAGGCCCTTTTCCTCATAAAAACGCAGCGTGCGATGCGTGATGCCGAATTCGTTGGCCAGGTCGGTGATCGTGTAGGTCATTTCAGAAGCAACCTCCGAAAAGTGAGCGGAGGCTGCGGCACACCGCAGCCTCCGGTTCCCGATTACTGCAAGCTTTCGACGATGATGGCTGGTGCCATGCCGCCGGCGGCACACATGGTGACAAGGCCATAGCGCTTGCCGCGACGTTCCAGCTCGTCGATCAAGGTGCCGATGAGGATGGAGCCCGAGGCACCGATCGGGTGACCGAGCGCGCAGGCACCGCCGTTGACGTTCACCTTGTCGCGGTCGAGCTTCAGATCGCGGATGAACTTCTCGGCGACGACGGCAAACGCCTCATTGATCTCCCAGAGATCGATATCGTTCGCCGTGAGGCCGGCCTTGGCGAGCACCTTCTTTGCAGCGGGCACAGGCGCGTTGAGCATGAGGGTCGGGCAGTCACCCATATTGGCCGTCGCCACGATGCGGGCACGCGGCTTCAGGCCGTTCTTCTCCGCATACTTCTTCGATGCCAGCAGAATTGCCGCCGCACCGTCCACGACGCCCGACGAGTTGCCAGCATGGTGGATGTGGTTGAACTCCTTGATCTGCGGATATTTCTGGCGGATGAGGTCGCCATAGGTCGTGCCTTCCGCATCGACGGGGATGTCCGCCCAGGCCGCAAACGTTGCCTTCAGGTTGCCGAGTCCCTCCAAGGTCGTCTCCGGACGCGGAAACTCCTCATGGTCGAGTGCGACAGATCCATCGTCGTTGTAGACGGTGACAAGCGACTTGTTGAAGCGGCCTTCCGCGATGGCTTTCGCCGCGCGCTGCTGCGACACAAGGGCGAGCTCGTCGACTGCCTTGCGGTCGATGCCTTCCATCGTCGCGATCGCGTCGGCGCAGACGCCCTGCTGGGACTGCGGATGCTGCTTGCGAAGATGGAGATTGCCGGCATCCATCATCGGCGGGCTCTTCATATCCGCGGTCGCGGCCGTGTAGCTCATCATCTCGGTACCGCCGGCAATAACGAGGTCTTCCATGCCGGACATGATCTGCGCAGCGCCGAGGTTCACCGTGGTGATGCCCGAACCGCAGAAGCGGTCGAGCGTAACGCCCGATGCCTTGATGTCGTAACCCGCGTCGAGAGCGGCCATGCGCCCCATGTCGCCGCCCTGCGCACCGCGCTGCGAAGACGTGCCCCAAAGAACGTCGTCAACCTCAGCCGTGTTGAGATTATTACGCTCGGCAATCGCGGCCAGCACAGTGCGAGCCAGATGCTGCGGGTGAAGGTGCGCGAGCGATCCCTTGCCTACCTTGCCGATACCACGCGGTGTACGGCAGGCATCGATGATATATGCGTCAGACATTCAAGTTTCTTCCTATTCGCTATCTTGTTTGTACTTTCTGGTCTTCGATTTCACTGCTGACCCGTGGTGAGTACGACTTTCACGCATTTACCGGCGTGCTGATCGGCCACGGCCCGGTCGATATCGTCCGGCGCAACGGTCGAGGTCGCCTTGAAGACGAGATCGGTGTGGCAAAGGCCGACGCCGATCACGCGGACGAGAATTTCGTCGTCGCGCGGTTCATCAATGTCCAGCTACTCAATGCTGAACCCAGCCTCGGGCGCACGCGCGACGGCAGCCGTCACCTTCATTCTCCGCCTCCCTGATCCCCTTCACTGCGGCCATATTTTAATGGCGCATTTAAAATTTTAAATCTACATTTAAATTGAAATCGAGACGGAATCAAGGAGGCGCCTGTGGGGACTCAGGAAAAGGGGAAGGCGCGAGCCGCTCCCCAGCGGCCGGCGGCGCGGGAACTGCTCCTCGATGCGGCTAGCGCCGTCATGAGCGAACGGCAGACGATCGACGTACCGCTCAGCGATATTGCCGCCCATGCGGAGGTAAATGTTGCGCTGGTGAGCTACTATTTCGGGGGGAAGGATGGCCTCCTGCTCGCGCTTGCCAAGCGGGATGCCGCAAAGGCCCTCGGCGAGCTCGACCGGCTCCTGTCGCTTAACATCAGCCCCGCCGAGAAACTCCGGCGTCACCTCGCCGGCGTCATCCGAACTTTCTTCCGCTATCCCTATCTCTACCGCCTGCTGGCGGCGCTGATGCGCGACAGCTCGGAGGAGAATGCCCGTGAGATCACGACTTTCTTTGCCGAACCGCTCGCGCGAACGGCAAAGGAGGTGATGGAAGCGGGCATCGCCAATGGCACCATCCGCCCGGTCGATCCCGACCTCTTTTACATGGCGGCTCTGGGAGCTTGCGAACAGATATTCGCCAACCGCTCCATCCTGAAGTTCGTGCATGGAGCCGAGGAAATCGATGAAGCCCTGCAGCGCCGCTACGCCGACGTCGTGCTCGAAGTGCTGATGCACGGGTATCTTGCACCGCGCGAAAACTGACGGTGAAAAATGTCAGCGACCCGCCCCCGGTTTCCCGGGAACGGGTCGCAACGCGAGGCTGTTGGCCTCAGGCAGAGAGTGGCCTCTCTCTCGGTTCGACTGTATTTCCCGCGGTCAGTTAGCAGCCGCCGGATCGGAAATACCGCTAGGCCCTAGACTCATAAGCGCGCAGCCAGATGCGGATTGAAGCGAGCTTGATCATGGCCATGAAGGTCGATCCGAGCTTGTCGAAGCGTGTGGCGATGCGGCGGAAGAACTTCAGCTTGTTGAAGAACCGCTCGACGAGATTGCGGTCCTTGCAGAGCACGGCGCTGAAGCAGGCCTTCCACTTGCGGTTTGCCTTGCTGGGGATATCCGGCGCCGCGCCCTGGTCCTCGATCTGTTGCCTGATCCAGTCGGCGTCATAGGCTTTGCCGGCGAGGATCAACTGTCCGTTTTGCAGGCCGGACAGCAGCTCTTTTGCTGGAACCGTATCGTGCGTTTCGCCGGAAGTAATGGCGAGGCGGATGGGAAGCCCGTTGGCGTCGGTGACCGCATGGATCCCGGTCGTCAGTCCGCCTCGGCTTCGGCCCATATATCGATCCGGGTGGCTTTTTTTAAAGTGGCGGCAGAATGATGAACGCGCACGCTTGTGCCGTCGATCATCTGGACGCCGCCATCGTGAGCGGCGGTCACCGCATCCATGATCCGGTCCCGGATGCCGGCCTTCGTCCAGCGGCGGAAGCGATTGTAGCAGGTGGTGTAAGGTCCATAGCGTTCCGGCAGATCGGCCCAGAGAGCCCCGCTGCGCAAGACCCAGAAGATGCCGTTCAGCACGCGCCGGTCGTCTGCCCGGCGAACTCCGCGTGACTTGCGCGGCAGCACCGCATCAATGACAGACCACTCGAAATCGCTCATATCGTAACGCGCCATGGCAAACTCCCTTCAAGAAGTTTGAATCACAGCCCTGCTGATTTGGGAATCCCGTTTATGAGTTTACGGCCTAGTTGGGAAGAAGCGGGGAAAAATAGAGACTACGCAGCGCGTGAAATGACCGAAGAGCAAATAGCGGAAGCTCAAAGACGTGCGCGGATTTGGGTGCCAAAGAAATGAGCGTTGGGGCGCGCAAAGCTCGGCGGCAAGTTGTCTGTTCACACTTTTGAGGCCGCCTTGCCAATCAGATTCTGGGCGGCCTCCTCGGCACGACGATCAATCTTTCGCTCATCGACTACAATGCGCTCGCTGACGCAAATATCGACGCGCTGGAATTTCTCGATGCACTGGCGACCGAGGTTGGCCTGCAGGCGGGATCGGACACCTATGGAGATCTGCTTGAGGCGGGCGTGACCGTCGGCGATATACTCGGCGCAGCTGCCGAAGTTCTGACAGGGGACAGTTTCGAAGGCGTGACCTGCCACTGAAGTTTCCCCCATCGGGGATTAGAGTCGCGGCATGATTATGCCCTCTCGGGCGGGCTGAGCAACAGGCCGGCACGCGGAGCCATCAAAGCGTGCAGCGTGATGGGCTGTTGCGATGAGTTTGGCGGCGAA
>JACIYQ010000256.1 GCA_014359855.1 Parvibaculum sp. | reverse complement strand
GCTGCTGTTTGCGAATTGAGGCGGGCCATGAGCGAAGCAAAGATCGAACTCAGGAACGTCTGCAAGCGCTTCGGCAAGAAGGTGGTGCTGGACGGCATCAACCTGACCGTGCCGAAGGGCGAGTCGCTCGTCGTGATCGGCGGCTCGGGCACCGGCAAGTCGGTGATGATCAAATGCGTGCTCGGCATCATCCGGCCGGACAGCGGCGAGATTTTCGTCGACGGCAAGAACGTGCTGAAGATGGATACAAGCGACCGCGAGAAGGTCTTGCGCAAGTTCGGCATGCTGTTCCAGGGCGCGGCGCTGTTCGACAGCCTGCCCGTCTGGGAGAATGTCGCCTTCGGCCTCATCCAGGGCCGCAAGATGAAGCGCCGCCAGGCCAAGGACATCGCCATCGAGAAGCTCGCGAAGGTGGGGCTCGCAGCGGAAGTGGGCGAGCTTTATCCCGCCGAGCTTTCGGGCGGCATGCAGAAGCGCGTCGGCCTTGCGCGCGCGATCGCGACGGAGCCGGAGATCATCTTCTTCGACGAACCCACCACGGGCCTCGACCCGATCATGGCGGATGTCATCAACGACCTGATCGTCGACAGCGTGAAGGATCTCGGCGCGACGACGCTGTCGATCACGCATGACATGGCGAGCGTGCGCAAGATCGCCGACAAGGTGGCGATGATCCACAAGGGCAAGATCATCTGGGCAGGCTCGCGCGCGGAAGTGGACGACAGCGGCAACGAATATGTCGACCAGTTCATTCATGGCCGCGCGGAAGGGCCGATCCAGATGGAAGTGCTGAAGCCGTAAGGGGCACGATGCCCGCATAAAATTAAGGTGTCATCCCGGCACTCGTTGCCGGGACCCAATCCACGCTTCCACAAGGTGCGAGGCCAATGGGTCCCGGGAATAAATCCCGGGATGACATCGTTTGTTTGGCAAGTTCAGAGAACAACCGCAAAGAAGCAAGATGGCCCGCCCTTCCCGCACCTTCGTCTGCCAGTCCTGCGGCGCGGTGACACCGCGCTGGGCGGGGCGCTGCGAGAGTTGCGGCGAGTGGAACACCATTGTCGAGGAAGCGGGCGCGGCGGGCGGCGTGGGCGCGGGGCCGGCGGCGAAGGCGCTGCAGGGCAAGGGCCGCCGGATCGAACTCGTGGAGATGAGCGGCGAGAGCGCGGAGCCGCCGCGCTACGTCACCGGCGTCGGCGAGTTCGACCGGGTGACGGGCGGCGGACTCGTGCCCGGCTCGGCCGTTCTCGTGGGCGGCGATCCGGGCATCGGCAAGTCGACGCTGCTCTTGCAGGCGATGGCGGCGCTGGCCGCCAAAGGCCATTCGGTCGTCTATATTTCGGGCGAAGAGGCGATCGCGCAGGTCAGGATGCGGGCGCGAAGGCTCGGCCTCGCGGAGGCGCCGGTGCAGCTCGGCGCGGAGACGAACCTGAAGGACATCATCGGGACGCTGGAAGGGCAAAAGGCGCCGGACGCGGTGGTGATCGACTCGATCCAGACCATGTGGGCGGACAATCTCGACAGCGCGCCCGGCACCGTTTCCCAGGTGCGGGCCTCCGCGCAGGAACTGGTGCGCTTCGCCAAGAAGAACAACACGGCGATCATTCTCGTCGGCCATGTGACAAAGGAAGGCCAGATCGCGGGGCCGCGCGTGGTCGAGCACATGGTGGATGCGGTCATCTATTTCGAGGGCGAACGCGGGCACCAGTTCCGGATCCTGCGCGCGGTGAAAAACCGCTTCGGCCCGGCGAACGAGATCGGCGTCTTCGAGATGGGCGAGCTGGGGCTTGCGGAAGTGCCGAACCCCTCGGCGCTCTTTCTTGGCGAGCGCGACGGCGGCACGAGCGGCTCGGCGGTCTTTGCAGGCATTGAGGGAACGCGGCCCGTGCTCGTCGAAATCCAGGCGCTGACCGCGCAGAGCCCGCTCGGCACGCCGCGACGCGCGGTGGTCGGCTGGGACAGCGGGCGGCTCTCCATGGTGCTGGCGGTGCTGGAAGCGCGCTGCGGGCTCTCGCTCGCGGGACAGGACGTTTACCTGAATGTGGCGGGGGGCCTGCGAATCAACGAGCCGGCCGCCGACCTCGCGGTCGCCGCCGCGCTCATTTCCTCGATCACCGGGGCGCCGCTGCCGAGCGACTGCGTGATCTTCGGCGAAATCAGCCTTTCAGGCGCGGTGCGGCCGGTCAGCCAGATGGATGCGCGGCTGAAAGAAGCCGAAAAACTGGGATTTACACGCGCGATCCTGCCCGCAGGGGCCGGCAAGGGGCGCAGCGGCGGCGGGCTCACGTTCACGGAAATTTCGGACCTTGCGGGTCTCATTGCCTATCTGGCGACCGAGGGGCAGAAAGCACCCGGCGGACGCCGCGCCCGCGATATGTGATAGAATCCGGCTGGAGCGTTTTCTTCGGAAAACGGTCCAGACTATAAGCGACGAGCAGATTTTCACGATGAAACAGGATCGCAATGCAATTCCGTTTCATCGTGATCTGCTCTCGGCTTTCGGGAGAGTGATTTGACGCTTTTCGACCTCATCGTCATTGGCGTATTGCTGGTATCCAGCGTGCTGGCGCTGCTGCGCGGCTTCACCAACGAAATATTGTCGATCGTCGCCTGGGTCGTGGGGGCCGTTGCGGCGCTGTGGCTGTTTCCCTATCTGACGCCCGTGCTGCGAGGCGCGATTTCGCCGCCATGGCTCGCGGCGGTGATCGCCGCGGTCGGTATTTTCATCGTCGCCTATGCGGTCTGCGCCGCGTTTACCTCGCGCTGGTCGGGCGGGCTGATGGACCTGCATGAGCGCGCGGAACTCCTGGACCGGACGCTCGGCTTCATTTTCGGGCTGACGCGCGGGCTGCTGATCGTGACCGTCGCCTATCTCTTCTTCGCCTGGCTGGTGCCGAACCCGGACGACCAGCCGGACTGGATACGCAACGCCAGGACGAAACCGGCGGTCGAAAGCACGGCGGCCCTGCTCTTCTCGCTGGCGCCGCAGCCCGGCAGCGGGACCACGAGGCAGGAGACGGCGGCGCCCCGCGCGAGCGCGCCCGCACCGCGTCAAGAGGCCGCGCCCGCCCCCGCGCAACCGCGCCAGACGGCCCCGGATTCGGGCGCTGACAGGGAGAATGGGCCGGGGTATAACCCGTCCGAACGGAGGGGGCTCGATCGTCTGTTCGAGAACACGACCGGGGAGTAGATGCCTGATTTCTTAGAACAGTCTCGCTTATTTTCGGAAAGCTCCACTGTTCTAAGTCGTTGTTTTGTCGCGTTTCCGGACGGCGAACCGCCACCTTCCGTTCAAAGGAGGCACTTC
>JACIYQ010000255.1 GCA_014359855.1 Parvibaculum sp. | reverse complement strand
CAGACGATTTCGCTCGCGGGCAATTCGGGCAGCGTGGTGACGCCGCAGGTCCATTTCGAGGTCCGCCAGGGTGCGAAGGCGATCGACCCGCAATCGGTGATCGGCCGTTAAGCCATTCAGCCGAGCGTTTGTCCGAGACGGCCCGCCAGGTCCTGGATGAACTGCCAGGCCACGCGGCCGGAGCGTGAGCCGCGCGTGGCCGACCATTCGATCGCCTCGGCCTCAAGCGCTTCCGGCTCGATCTTCAACCTGTAATGCACCGCGTAGCCCGCCACCATGTCGAGATAGTCGGCCTGGCTGCAATTATGGAAGCCGAGCCAGAGCCCGAAGCGGTCGGAGAGGGAGACTTTCTCCTCCACCGCTTCCGAAGGATTGATCGCCGTCGACCGCTCGTTCTCCATCATGTCGCGCGGCATCAGGTGGCGCCGGTTCGAGGTCGCGTAGAAAATCACGTTCTTCGGACGGCCCTCGATGCCACCTTCGAGGACGGCCTTCAGCGACTTGTAGCTGGTGTCGTCATGGTCGAAGGAGAGATCGTCGCAGAAGATGACGACGCGGCGCTCATGCACGCGAAGCTGCGTCATCAGGCGGGGGAGGGTCTCTATATCCTCGCGGTGGATTTCGATGAGGACGAGGCTGCCGGGCGTTTCCGCGTTCACGGCCGCGTGGGCCGCCTTCACCATGGAGCTCTTGCCCATGCCGCGCGCGCCCCAGAGGAGCGCATTGTTCGCGGGCAGGCCCCTGGCGAAACGGCGGGTGTTGTCGAGCAGGATGTCGCGGACGCGGTCGATGCCCTTGATGAGCGAGAGGTCGACGCGGGCAACCTCGGCGACCGGATCGAGTCGGCCTTCCTCCGCATTCCATACAAACGCGTCTGCCTCGTCGAGCCCGGTCGTGGGGGCGGGCGGCGGGGCGAGCCTTTCGAGCGCTTCGGCGATGCGCTTCAGGAAGCCGGCGGAATCGGTTGTGTCGGTCATGGACGATGCTCGCAAGGGATGGCGTGAACCGGGATAGGGGCCCGGGCTGGACTCGGGAAATCCCTGTATATCCCAAAACTTAGCTGCGTCCACGCCAGGTGGCCGGGTGTGTTTGCAATTGCCCGGCTGGCCGGTATAGTCCCGCGCAAATCAGTGCGAGGCGGCCCTTGGTTCAAGCGGTTCCGCCGTGCGAAAGGCCAGAACAGGAGACTTCTATGGGTGGAGCCGGCGGCGCTTCGGACTTTCTGATCCAGCTTTTTCCGTTTATCGCGCTTTTTGCGATCATGTACTTCCTGGTACTGCGTCCTCAGCAGCGTCGCGTGAAGGAGCATCGCGAGATGGTCTCCAATGTGCGCCGCGGCGATGTGGTGGTGACGGCTGGCGGCCTCGTCGGCAAGGTTACCAAGGTGGACGACGCTGAAATCACGGTTGAAATCGCCGAAAATGTTCGCGTCCGCGTCGTCAAGGGCACGTTGAGCGAGGTCCGTTCCAAATCGGAGCCCGTACCGGCCAATACGAATTCCCCGTCCTAATAAGCCGCCCGCTCACAGCCACCCGGGAGGGGGCAAGCCGTCATGCTGCATTTCGACCGCTGGAAGATCGTTCTGATCTACATTCTCTGCGTTGCGGGGCTCGTTTACACAGCGCCCAACTTCGTGCCGAAGTCGAAGCTCCAGGATGTGCCTGCCTGGCTTCCGCATCAGCAGATCAATCTCGGCCTCGACCTGCGCGGCGGCTCCTACATGCTGCTCGGTCTCGAGACCGACGCGCTGGTGCGCGAACGCCTGCAGGGGCTCGTGAACGAAGTGCGCGGTGCGCTGCGCGATGTGAGCGTTCCCTATACCGGCCTCGGCATCAAGGATGGCAGCGTTGTCGTCCGCATTACCGCTCCGGCCGATGCTGAAAAGGCGCGCGACGCGATCGGCGAGCTTTCGTCAATCGTCGCGGGCAACCAGTTTTCGTCATTGCCGGAGCGCGATCTGCTGATCACGGCCGATGGCCCGCAGATTTCGATCGTGCTCAGCGAGGCGGCGAAGCGCGCCCGCGTCCAGTCCGCGGTGCAGCAGTCAATCGAGATCGTGCGCCGCCGTATCGACGAACTCGGCACGACCGAACCTGTCATCCAGCAACAAGGCATCGACCGCATTCTCGTTCAGGTGCCGGGCCTCGACGATCCGAGCCAGTTGAAGGCGTTGCTCGGCAAGACGGCGAAGATGAACTTCCGCCTCGTCAGCAATGCCATGTCGGGTCAGCAGGCGCTTGCTTCGCGAACGGTGCCTGCCGGCACCGAACTCCTCTACACGTCGGACCAGCCGAAGACCCCGGTGCTCGTCGAGCGACGGATCATGGTCGGCGGCGACCGTCTCGTCGATGCGCAACCCGGCTTCGATCAGCGTTCAGGAACACCGGTCGTCAACTTCCGTTTCGATGCGACGGGTGCGCGCCAGTTCGGCGAGGTGACCCGCGACAGCGTCGGCAGGCCGTTTGCCATCGTGCTCGACAATGAAGTGATCAGCGCGCCGGTCATCCGCGAGCCGATCATGGGCGGGCAGGGCCAGATCAGCGGCAACTTCACGGTGCAGGAAGCGAATAATCTCGCGATTCTCCTTCGCTCCGGTGCGCTGCCGGTGGAGATCACCGTCCTCGAGGAGAGAACCGTCGGTCCGGGCCTCGGTGCGGACTCCATCCGTGCCGGCGAGATTGCGGCGATCATCGGCTCCCTCGCCGTCGTTGCCTTCATGATTGCGATCTACGGCTTTTTCGGCATCCTTGCGAATATCGCGCTCATCCTGAACATCGCGATGGTCTTTGCCGTGCTTTCGGTGCTGCAGGCGACGCTCACGCTGCCGGGTATCGCCGGTATCGTGCTGACCATCGGCATGGCGGTCGACGCGAACGTGCTGATCTACGAGCGCATAAGAGAAGAAGTCGCGGCGGGAAAAAGCCCGATCCCCGCGATCGAGTCCGGCTACAACCGCGCGCTTTCCTCCATTCTCGACGCGAACATCACCACCCTCATCTCGGCCGCAATCCTCTTCCAGATGGGGTCGGGGCCGGTGCGCGGTTTCGCGGTGACGCTCGGCATCGGTATCGTCACATCGGTCTTCACGGCCTTTACCGTCAATCGCTACATGGTCTCGGTCTGGTTGCGCCGCCGCCGGCCCAAGGCTCTGGTCCTGTGAGCGCCGGGAGAACATGACATCATGAGACATCTCAAGCTCGTTCCCGACGATACAAAGATCCCGTTTTCGCGCTGGCGCTATGTGGCGGTGGGACTTTCGCTCGTCGTGATGGTTGCCGCCGTCGTGCTGCTCGTCACGAGGGGGCTCAATTTCGGCATCGACTTCAAGGGCGGTATCCTCATCGAAATCACGACCGATGGTCCTGCCGATATAGGCAGCATCCGCAACGATCTCGGCGGGCTCGGTCTCGGTGAAGTTCAAATTCAGGAATTCGGTCAGGCGGACGATGTTCTGATCCGCGTGGCGGCGCCGGAAGGCGACGATGCCGACAGGGCTTCGCAGGCCGTGGTCGAGAAAATCAAGAACGCGCTCGGCGATGGCGTCGAATATCGCCGCGTCGAGGTCGTCGGACCTCAGGTGAGCGGTGAGCTCGTCGAGGATGGCATTCTCGCCGTCCTGATCTCGGTTGCGCTGATGCTCCTCTACATCTGGTTCCGCTTCGAATGGCAGTTCAGCCTCGGTGCGGTCGTCGCGCTGGTGCACGACGTGCTCGCGACCATTGCGCTCTTCTGTCTCCTGCAGATCGAGTTCAACCTGCAGTCCATTGCCGCACTTCTCACCATTGTCGGTTATTCGATGAACGACACCGTGATCGTGTTCGATCGCGTGCGCGAGAACCTGCGCAAGTACAAGAAGATGGACCTCGCGGCGCTCATCGATCTGTCGGTCAACCAGACGTTGTCGCGCACCGTCATGACGTCGGGCACGACGCTTCTGGCGCTCCTCGCACTCTTCGTCTTCGGCGGTGAAGTCATCCGCGGCTTCGTCTTTGCGATGATCTTCGGCATCTTCATCGGCACCTATTCCTCGATCTTCATTGCAGGGCCGGTGCTTCTCGCCGTCGGCGTCTCGCGCGATGCGACGACCGGCGGGCTCGGCGGCGTCTCGAAGGAAAAGGCCACCGGCGAGGCCTGACCTCTATGGGCACGAAACCGCGTTTCAAGGGGCAGCCGCCCGTCGACTCCTATGGCGATTGCGGCTTTCGCCTTGCGGACCAGCGCTTCGAAGGCTCGATCGTCGTGACGCCGCTTGGCCTGTATCCGTGGGCACCGAAATCGGTCGAGGAGATAACGCCCGCGTCGCTCGCGCCGATTGTCGAGGCAGCCGGGCATTTCGATTTCCTGATCATCGGATCGGGCGAGAGCACACTCCGCCTTTCCGCCGATGCGAAGCGGCGGCTTGAGTCGCACACCATCTTCCCGGACGTCATGGCGACAGGCCCGGCCTGCCGCACCTACAACATGATGCTCTCCGAAAATCGGCGAGTCGCGGCGGCATTCATTGCCGTAGCCTGAGTAGGGTTTCAGGGCTTGGCTTTTTTCCCGGAAACTCCTAGCTTTTCCCAGATGGCGACATTGAGTCGCACGATGATGAGGCATGCCGTCCCGGGGTCAGGGAGCGCGTCTTGCCGTCTCCGCCGGCCGCGTCTGCGGCGGGTGACAATCAGAGGGGAAACTCCATGGCAACAATACTGACATCACTGCGGAACACGGTCATTGCCGGTTTCGTGCTCGCGGCGGTCCTGCTGCTTCTCTATCTCAACTTCAACGGCTGGGAAGGCTATGCGCTCGGCCACAGTTTCTGGGCGTTCATCTTCCGCTGGCTCCATGTCATCAGCGGCGTGATGTGGATCGGTCTGCTCTGGTATTTCAACTTCGTTCAGATCCCCAACATGCCGAAGATTCCGGACGATCAGAAGCCTGCCATCGGCAAGGTCATTGCGCCGGCTGCCTTGTGGTGGTTCCGCTGGGGTGCCATGGCGACCATTGTCACCGGTCTCATCCTCGCGGCGATGAACCTCTATTTCATCGAGGCGCTGACGCTTGGCGCGAGCGAGGGCTTCGCGAATCCGAAGAACATCGCCATCGGTATCGGCATGTGGCTCGGCATCATCATGTGGTTCAACGTCTGGTTCGTGATCTGGCCGAACCAGAAGATCGCGCTTGGGCTGGTCGATGCGCCGGCTGAATCGAAGCCCGCCGCCGCGCGTACCGCGATGCTCTTCTCGCGGACCAACACGATGCTCTCGATTCCGATGCTCTTCGCCATGGTGTCGGCTCAGAACATCTACTGATCGCGACCTGGAAGAATGGATGCCGCGGGGCCGCCTTGAAGGCGGCCCCGTTCGCTTTAGGTAACAGCTTATGGCAACGAAAAGCCGGACGAGCGGATTGAGCGAGAGCATGCGCATGTGCCTCGACGAGGTGCGCGCGCATGATCACGACCGCTTTCTGACGCTCCTTTTCACGCCTCCGCTCAAGCAGCCCTCGCTAGTTGCGCTCTACGCCTTCAATCTCGAAATCGCCCGTGTCGCCGAAACGGTCAGTGAGCCGATGATGGGTCACATAAGGCTGCAATGGTGGCGGGAAACGCTGGAGGGGTTGCCACGCGGCGAGACGCGAGGTCATGCCGCTGCCATCGCACTGCACGAAGCGGATGTTTTTTCGCCGGACTCTCTGTCAGGACTTGTGGATGCACGCGAACGCGATCTGTCCGAGGACGTGTTCGAGGACATGGGACAGCTCGAAACTTACGCGGAGGCGACGTCCTCAGCCCTCATGCATCTTGCTGCGGGGGCACTCGATGCGGAAAAGGCGGAGGCGGCAGGCGAGGCGATCCGTCATGCGGGCATCGCTTATGCGCTGACGGGTCTTCTGCGCGCGCTTCCCCTTCATGCCTCGCAGGGACGGCTGATGCTGCCCGCCGATATTCTTCTCGCGCGCAATGTCGATCCGCATGACGTGCTTGCCGGAAAGATGAATGAGGAATTGCGCGGCGCGATCATGGATGTAGCGTCCCGCGCGCGCGGGCATCTCGCTTCCGCGCGTGCCGCATCCTACGACGCGGGGCTTCTTCCAGCGCTGCTGCCTGCCTCGCTTTGCGACCGCTACCTGGACCTCATGACGGCGCCCGGCTTCGACCCGTTCAGGACGCCGGTGGAGGTGCCCGCCTTCCGGCGTCAGCTCCGGCTGATGGGGCGCAATATCACGAACCGGATTTGACTATTCAGCCGCTTCCGCTTTCGGATGGAGCCAGCCTTCAAGGTCGCGCAGCGCGCGCGAGGTATAGGCGCGTTTGCGGGCAGGGGCCTTGGCCTTGCCGCGGGGGCGCTTGCCGTTTTCGTCGCGTGGGACTTCGGGCTCGGGGAAGAGACCGAAATTCACGTTCATCGGCTGGAACGTCGCGGCGTTCGCATCGCCGGTGATATGCGCGAGCAGCGCGCCGAGCGCGGTCGTGCGCGGCGGCGGCGTGACAGCGTGGCCGTGGCGTTCGGCGGCGGCGAAGCGGCCCGCGAGCAGCCCCATCGCGCCGCTCTCCACATAGCCTTCGACGCCGGTGATCTGACCCGCGAAGCGCAATCGCGGATCGTTCTTCAGCCGCATGATGCCGTCGAGCAGGTTCGGACTGTTGATGAAGGTGTTGCGGTGGAGCCCGCCGAGCCGCGCGAATTCCGCGTTCTCAAGTCCGGGAATGGTGCGGAAAATGCGCGTCTGTTCGCCGTGCTTCAGCTTCGTCTGGAAGCCGACCATGTTGTAGAGCGTGCCCAGCGCATTGTCCTGGCGAAGCTGCACCACCGCATAGGCCTTCACGTCCGGATTGTGCGGATTGGTGAGGCCCACAGGCTTCATGGGCCCGAAGCGCAGCGTCTCGGGCCCACGTTCCGCCATCACCTCGATGGGCAGGCAGCCGTCGAAATAGGGCGTCGAGGTTTCCCATTCCTTGAACTCGGTCTTGCCGCCGCTCAGCAGCGCCTCGACGAAGCCTTCATATTGCTCGCGCGTCATCGGGCAGTTGATGTAGTCCTTGCCCGCGCCCGCCGGGCCCGTCGCACCCGCGCTCTCCTTGTCGTAGCGCGACTGGAACCAGCAAATCGACATGTCGATACTGTCGCGATAGACAATGGGTGCGATGGCATCGAAGAAGGCGAGTTCGTCCGCGCCGGTGATCTCGCTGATCGCCTTTCCCAGTGCGTCGGAGGTGAGCGGTCCCGTCGCCACGATCACCTTGTCCCAGTCGGCGGGAGGAAGTCCGGTTATCTCGCCGCGTTCCACCGTCACCATCGGATGCGCGCTGAGCTTCTCCGTCACATAAACCGAGAAGATGTCGCGGTCGACGGCGAGCGCGCCGCCCGCCGGCACGCGCGCGACTTCCGCCGCCTCCATCATGATCGAGCCTGCGCGGCGCATCTCCTCATGCAGCAGGCCGACGGCATTGAGGTCCGGGTCGTCCGAGCGGAAGGAATTGGAGCAGACGAGTTCGGCAAAGCCCTCCGTGTGGTGGGCGTCCGTCTTCACCAGCGGCCGCATCTCGTGCAGGACCACGGGGCAGCCGGCCTGCGCGAGCTGCCATGTGGCCTCGGAGCCCGCCATGCCGGCGCCGATGATGTGAACGGGTGCGATGTCCTTCGTCATAGGGCGCTTTGTAGCGTGGAAACAAGGAAGGCCCAAGGGGGGCGTTGATTCCTCCTTAAACCGTCATGGCCCGGCTTGTCCGGGCCATCCACGTCTTTTTTTCACGATATGCCGTAAAGACGTGGACGGCCCGAATAAATCGGGCCGTGACGAATTGGGGGGTAAGGCCTTTCTTCAATTCACCTCTCAGTTCCACACCTGCGGGCGCCGGTCCTTCCAGGGCAGTTCCTTTTCGAGCTGCGCGGCGAGGCGGAAGAGCGTCGCCTCGTCGGCATAGCGCGCGGTGAACATCATGCCGATGGGAAGCCCGCTTTCCGACTGCCAGAGCGGCAGCGAGAGCGAGGGCTGGCCGGTGAAGTTGAAGGGCGGTGTGAAGGGGAAGACCTGCCCCTGCCGCTTGTTCAGTTCGCGCGCCTCCTGGTCCGGCCCGAGGAAGCCGATCTCGGGCTGCAACTGGCCGAGCACCGGGCAGAGATAGACATCCACCTCCTCGAAAGTCGCCAGCACCTGCCGGTTCATCAGGCGAAGCTGCTGCAAGCCCCACATGGCCTGCGCGCCGGTGAGCTTGCTGCCGTTCTTGAAGCCTGCCCAGGTGAGCGGCTCCAGTTCGTCCTGTTCGGGCTCGCGGCCCATCGCCTCGATCCGGCGCATCATGCCCGCCGCGAAGTTCGAGCCGGAAACGGCGCCTTGCGCGCGATAAAGGGCGCGATAATCGATGCCGAGACCGCGCGGCATGACGGTATGGCCGAGCTTGCCCAGCACATCCGCCGTCTTTTCGAGAGCCGCCTGGATTTCCGGATGGATCGGCTTGCCGCCCGGCGTCTCGCTCGACCAGGCGATCTTGAGCTTGCCCGGGCTTTTCGTGATCTCCTCCATATAGGGCCGCTCCTTCGGGGGCGGCGCGTAGGGGGAGGCGGGTTCGGGGTAGCCGGTCGCGTCCAGCATGGCCGCGCTGTCGCGCACCGTGCGGCTCACCACATGATCGACGCTGAAGCCGATGGCGCGGTCGAAATCGTCCGGTCCCTGCGGGTTGCGGTCGCGCGTCACCTTCATGCCGACAAGGCCGCAACAGGCGGCGGGAATGCGGATCGAGCCGAGCCCGTCCGAGGCGTGCGCAAGCGGCAGGATACCTGCGCCGACCGCCGAGGCCGCGCCGCCGGATGAGCCGCCCGAAATGCGGTTCGGGTCCCAGGGGTTCCGGCAAGGGCCGAGCAGGCGGGATTCCGTCGTGCCGGTGATGCCGTATTCCGGCGTGTTGGTCTTGCCGAAAAGCACGGTGCCCGCCGCGCGGAAGCGGCTCACCAGCGTGCTGTCGTGATCGTCCACGACATTGGCGACGAACTTGCTGCCGCTCGTGCGCGGCCAGCCTTTCACTTCCGTGCCGAGATCCTTGATCAGGAAAGGCACGCCCTTGAAAGGACCGTCCGGGAGTTTGCCTTTCGCGGCCTCGCGCGCCTCGTCATAGGCCTTGTAGACGATGGCGTTGAGCGTTCCATTGTGGCGCTCGGCGCGTTCGATCGCGGCATCCGCGAGTTCGAGCGGCGTCACGTCGCCCATCTTCACAAGTTCGGCGAGACCGAGGCCGTCGTGATCCGCATATCCTGAAAAGCTCATTACCGTTCCTCCCGGTTTGTTCTTCAGTTCCAGATTTGCGGATGCCTCTCCCTCCAGGGCATCGCCTCCTCGAGCTGCGCCGCAAGGCGGAACAGCGTTGCCTCGTCGCCGAAGCGCGCGGAAAACATCATGCCGACCGGCAACCCGTCCGACGACATGGCGAGTGGCAGCGACATGGCAGGCTGGCCCGTCAGGTTCTGGATCGGCGTGAAGGGCACATAGTCGACGGCAGGCGCGAAGGCCGCAATCGGGTCCGGCTCGTTGATATTGATGAGGCCGAGCGGGATCGGCGGCGACGCGAGCGTCGGCGTCAGCCATACGTCGTGCGTCTGCATGAAGCCTGCGACGCGGCGTGTAAGGGCCTGCGCCTCCTTCACCAGTATCAGGTATTGCGCGGCGCTCACCGTCTTGCCGATCTCGTAGAGCCCGCGCGTCAGCGGTTCGAGTTCGTCGTCCTTCGGTCCGCGTCCTCGGCGTGCCGTTTCGAGTTCGATTTCGGAAGCAAGCCATGCCGCCCACAAGGGCAGGAACAGGTTGCCGGGTTCTTCTGCCTTCAAGGGCGGCGCGGCCTCCACCACTTCATGTCCGAGATCGGCGAGCACTTTCGCGGTCGCCTCCACTCCCTTCACGCAATCGGCGTGCAGCGGTGCGCCTGCCGGGTTTGTTCTGCTGAAAGCGATGCGCAGCTTGCCGGGCTTTCGCTTCGTCTCGTCGAGGAAGCTGCCCGTGACCGCTGGCGCCACGTAAGGATCGCCCGGTTCGTTTCCGTGAATGCAGTCGAGCATGGCGGCGCAGTCGCGCACGGTGCGAGTCAGCACGTGCTCGTGGCAGAGCCCACTCAGGACGTCGCCATAGTCGGGGCCGAGAGATGTTCGGGCCCGCGTGGGTTTGAGGCCGACAAGTCCGCAGCTCGATGCCGGAATGCGGATCGAGCCGCCGCTGTCATTCGCGTGCGCAACCGGTACCATGCCGGAAGCGACGGCGGCCGCTGCGCCGCCTGACGAGCCGCCGGTCGAATGGTTCACATTCCACGGGTTGTGTGCGGCACCGTAAAGCGCGGACTCGGTCGTCGGCAGCAGCGTGAACTCCGGCACGTTCGTCTTGCCGAGGAAGGTCAGCCCCGCCGCCCGAAAGCGCTTGGCGAGCACCGCATCCTCTTTCACCGGAGCGTCGGACTTGAAGCGGGAGCCGAGCCGCGTCGGATAGCCGGCGATATCGCCGAAGGCGTCCTTCAGCAGAAAAGGCACGCCCTTGAAGGAGCCTTCCACGGGGGCCTTCGCCATCTGGCGGCCGAGATCGTAGAGCTTCAGGATAACGGCGTTGAGCGCGGGATTATGCTTCTCGATGCGCGCGATCGCCTCTTCCGCGAGTTCGCTCGGGCTGACTTCCCCCTTGTGCACCAGTTCTGCCAGGCCAAGCGCATCGTTGGCCGCATACTCCGGAAAGCTCATCCGCTGTTCCTCGCCCCTGTTTTGTTGGCGAGAAGCTTAGCGGGTGACGCCCGCCCGTCAAACCGGCGGCGGATCGGCCTTTGCCCTGGATTTCCAGGGATAGGGCGGTGTGCCCTCGAAATCGGGTCCTTCGAGCACCGGCTCCTCGCCGCCCGCCCAGCTTTTCACCGTGAAGCGCGCCTTGCGTATCACGGACGAACCCTCCGGGCCGGCATCGGCCGTCACGTCGCCGACATTCACCTGTACGACTTCCGCATGGCCCTCATCGAGCGTGACGAGCATGTATCCATGCGCGTCGGAGTCGATGTAATCGAGGCCGGGGCTCGCGCGGTCGTTGCGGACGAGGTTCAGCAGGTAGTCCGAACTCGAATAATTCACGAGTACGCCCGCACGCACCCCGTTCACGAGCGTGTTGTTCCAGTTCGGCTGACGGCCATCTTCATCCTCGATGGTCGCCGCGCGGCGGAAGAAGCCGTTATCGCGCGTGCGCCGGTCCACGCCCTCATACATCGAACCGGAGCTGATCGCCGCGGTCAGGAACTCGACGGCAGGGCAGGCGAGCGTTTCGGCGTCGGGGTCCGCCGGCAGGCGCCCCGCCGCGAAGGCGTGGTAGTCGCCCGACAGCGAGATCACGTTGCCGATCTTTTCGTCTCTGAGGAACGAGAGCAGTTCCGAAAGTTCGCCGGGATAGCCCTGCCACGCATCGGTGCCGACATAACCGTCTTCGAGGCCCGCGAAGGGGATTTGCGAGAAGTCGAGCCGCATCTGAAGCGCCGGGCAGCTGTTCGTCCAGATGCGCCATTCGGCCTTCGAAGCCTTCATGACGTCCTTGAACCATGCCTTTTGCGGACCGCCCATATGCGTTCCGGCCGGCGCGGCGGCGCGCGGGTTCTCTATCTCGCGATCGCCATAGGCGATGGTCGCGGGTGGATTGCCGTCATTTGCGGTCCGTCCCGCATCGAGCAGCTTCACGACACGCACCGGCGGAACAGGAGCGCCCGCAATCAGCGCTCTCGTTTCCTCGTTCATCACCGGCGGGCTGCGATAGCTGCGCAGGTCCGTTACGACGAGATCGAGCATCGCGCCCCAGCGAAGCGTGCGATAGATGGTCAGGCTCGACAGGGCCTTCGCATTTTCGCCCTCGAACAGGAAGTCGCTGTCATGCGTTTCCATCGGCGTATCGTCCACGCGCGCATTGCGGAAATCATGCGCGGGCGAGGCGATGCCGTTGAAGCGCGGGGCCTGCGAGAGTATGGCGGGAACGAATTCGAACCAGGCGCGGTTCGCGGCCAGTTTGCGTTTCTGCGCGGGCTCGCCGTCACCGAAATAACTGCCGTAGCTCTGCCAGGCGTTGTTCGTGAATTCGTGGTCGTCCCATGTGCACACGAAAGGAAAGCGCGCCCGTGCCGCCTGCAGGTCCGGATCGGTGAGATAGGTCTTGTAGAGATGCCGGTAGTCGGCGAGCGTCTCCGCCGCCTGTCCGCCCTTGCGCCACCAGTCGCGCGTGCCGTCCGGTTCCCAGGGTTCGCTGCCATCGGGCAGCGGCCCGACAAGCCGTACGACGGGGCGATCCTCCGGCACATCGCCGGTGCGCTCATAGATGAAGTCGCCCAGATGCAGCACGAAGTCGATCTGCTCGTCCGGCGCGGCGGCAATATCGTCGTTCACGAGCCGGCGCAAGGCGCCGTAATAGCCAGCTTCATAGCTCTGGCAGGAAACGCTGGCGAAACGCACCTTGCGCTTCGCGCCGGGCAGCGGTGCAGTCCGCGTCCGGCCGGGGTAGGGTGAGCGGTCGCCGCCCGCGTAGAAGTTGTAATAGTAGACCGTGTCGGGCTTCAGCCCTTGCACGAAGATGCGGACCGTGTGGTCCGATGCCTTGCTCGCGCGCACCGACTGCTCGACGACCACCTTCTCGAAATTCATGTCGGTGGCGACCTGCACATAGAGGTCGACATCGCCGTTCGGGAGGGCCGCGCCATTGTCGAACGCTTCAACGCGCGTCCAGAGCATCACGGCATCGGGCTGAGGGTCGGCGGAGGCGAGGCCTTGGGGGAAGTGGAAAGCGCCGGGCGCGGCATAGGCGGCGCCGAGCTTCGGCAGGAAGGGCGTCGTGGCAGCCGTCGCCACGAAGCATCCCGCCGTTGCGCCGAACAGCTTCAGAAAGTCGCGCCGACTGAACGATACCCCCGGCATCGGCCCCCGTTTCCTGCATTCACCAGCCTGAAATCACGGGGCTGGTTATAGACAGTTTGAGGCGGTGCGGAAACGCCCGCGTGCGTCTCAGCCCGTCTTTTTCCGTTTGGGGCTGCCGGACTTCGCCTTCGGAGCGGATTTGCTCGCCTTCACATTGCTCTTGGCGGCCGCGCTCGCCTTGCGGGATTTCGCGGGCTCCTCGCTCCCCGAGCCTTTTCCCGGCCGGCGCTTGAAGAGCTCCTTCAGATAATGGCCGGTGTGGGAGCGGGGCTCGGCGGCCACATCTTCCGGCGTGCCGGCTGCCACGATTTCGCCGCCGCCATCGCCGCCTTCGGGGCCGAGATCGATGATCCAGTCCGCCGTCTTGATGACTTCGAGATTGTGTTCGATCACCACCACCGTGTTGCCGCTCTCGACCAGTTCGTGCAGCACCTCGAGGAGTTTGGCGACGTCGTGGAAATGGAGGCCGGTCGTCGGCTCGTCCAGAATGTAGATCGTGCGGCCCGTCGCGCGCTTCGACAGTTCCTTGGCGAGCTTCACACGCTGCGCTTCGCCGCCCGAAAGCGTCGTCGCCTGCTGGCCGACCTTGATGTAGCCGAGGCCGACGCGCTGCAGCACTTCCATCTTGTCGCGCACCGCGGGCACAGCCTTGAAAAACGAAGCGGCCTCGTCGACCGTCATCTCAATGACATCGGCGATCGACTTGTCCTTGAACTTCACCTCCAGCGTCTCGCGGTTGTAGCGGTGCCCGTGGCAGGCATCGCATTCCACATAGACGTCCGGCAGGAAGTGCATCTCGATCTTGATGACGCCGTCGCCCTGGCAGGCCTCGCAGCGTCCGCCCTTCACGTTGAAGGAGAAGCGGCCGGGCTTGTAGCCGCGCGCGCGGCTTTCCGGCAGTTCGGCGAACCAGTCGCGAATGAAGGTGAAGGAGCCCGTATAGGTCGCCGGGTTCGAGCGCGGCGTGCGGCCGATGGGCGACTGGTCGATGTCGATGATCTTGTCGAGATGTTCGAGGCCGAAAATCTCGTCGAATGTGCCGGGATGTTCGCGGCTGTTGTTGAGCCTGCGTGCCACGGCCTTGTAGATCGTCTCGATGAGAAGCGTCGACTTGCCACCGCCGGAAACGCCCGTGACGCAGGTAAAAGTGCCGAGCGGAATTTCCGCCGTCACGTTCTTGAGGTTGTTCTCGCGCGCGCCCGTGATCTTCACGCGCTTGCCGTTGCCGGTCCGCCGCGTCGCGGGCACCGGCACCTGCAGGAGGCCGGTGAGATATTGCCCGGTGAGGCTTTCGGGATTCGCCATGATGTCGTCGGGCGTGCCTTCCGCAACGACGCGGCCGCCATGAATGCCGGCGCCCGGTCCCATGTCCACCACATGATCGGCGGTGCGGATCGCGTCCTCGTCATGCTCGACCACGATCACCGTGTTGCCGAGATCGCGCAGGCGCTTCAGCGTTTCGAGCAGGCGGTCGTTGTCGCGCTGATGGAGGCCGATGGAGGGCTCGTCCAGCACGTAGAGCACGCCGGTGAGGCCGGAGCCTATCTGCGAGGCAAGCCGGATGCGCTGGCTCTCGCCGCCCGACAGCGTGCCCGAGTTGCGCGACAGCGTCAGATAATCGAGGCCGACATTGTTGAGGAAATGCAGCCGCTCGCGGATTTCCTTCAGCACGCGGCCGGCGATCTCGTTGTGCTTCGCGCTCAGTTGCTCGCCGAGGTCGCGATACCAGGCGTCGGCTTCGCGGATCGACATCTGCGTGACTTCGCCGATATGGCGCTTTGCGATCTTCACCGCGAGCGCTTCGGGCTTCAGGCGATAGCCGCCGCAATCCTCGCAATTTGTGATGCCCTGATAGCGTTCGATTTCCTCGCGCGCCCAGGCGCTGTCCGTTTCGCGCCAGCGCCGTTCGAGGTTCGGGATCACGCCTTCGAAGGGCTTCTTCGTCTTGTAGGAGCGCATGCCGTCGTCATAGGCGAAGGTCAC
>JACIYQ010000254.1 GCA_014359855.1 Parvibaculum sp. | reverse complement strand
AAGGCGCGCGCCGGTCAGGTTCGTCCCCTGGAAAGCGGCGAGGCGGAGAAACTGCCCGTCGAAATTCGCTTCCCGGAGATCGCATCGCTCGCAGTTGATGATGGTCTTGAACTGGTCCGAGACGATTTTGGCGGCAAGCGTCTGAACTTCCGGCGAGGGTTCGGCGCGCACGGGCGCGACCGTCAGCATTGCCGCGGTCAGCAATATGGTCGCGTGTCGTTTCGTCTTGTTGTTTTTCAATCTTTTCAATCCGTTTGCACGAAAGTGCCGTTTACACGAAGGGCGTCGCAATGGCGTACCGCGTTTCAGCGTCTCCCACGGCGTCATGCCGACGAAGACGCGGAGGCGCTCCACCTGTTCCTCGCCCGGCTGCCCAAGGGGGGCTGCTCCATTTTGCGGCGGGCAGGATAACGCCTGAGACGGTCAAAGTCCCTTCCCTTGGGCGTCCTGATCGGATAGACAATGCCAAAGCCCCCGGCCCAAAAGGCCAAGGGGGCTTTCGGCTTGTCTGGGGGTCCGCGCGGACGCCTCGCGCAGGCGGGCACCCACTTCCTAAGGCATTGAATCAAATGGCAAATGTGGCGGTAGTCGGCTCCCAGTGGGGAGACGAGGGCAAGGGCAAGATCGTGGACTGGCTCAGCGAGCGCGCCGATGTCGTGGTGCGTTTTCAGGGTGGCCATAATGCGGGCCACACGCTCGTCATCGACGGCGTCACCTACAAGCTCTCGCTGCTGCCGTCGGGCATCGTGCGGCCGGGCAAGCTCTCCATTCTTGGCAATGGCGTCGTGCTCGACCCCTGGGCCTTTGCGAAGGAAGTGGACGAGATCGCCGCCAAGGGCGTGAAGGTCACGCCCGAGAACCTCAAGATCGCCGAAAATGCCGTCCTGATCCTGCCGGTTCACCGCGAACTCGACGAGATGCGCGAAGGCTCGAATTCGGGCGTGAAGATCGGCACGACGAAGCGCGGCATCGGCCCGGCTTACGAAGACAAGGCGGGCCGCCGGGCCATCCGTGTGATCGACCTTGCCGATCCCTCGACGCTCCCGGTCAAGGTCGAGGGGCTGCTCGCGCATCACAATGCGCTCCGCCGCGGCAACAATCTTGAAGAGCTTGCGGCCGGTCCCATCGTCGAGGCGCTGCTCGCCATCGCGCCGCGCGTGCTCCCCTATGTCGCGCCCGTCTGGCGCGTGCTCGACGAGGCGAAGCGGAAGGGAGAGCGCATCCTCTTCGAGGGCGCGCAGGGCACCATGCTCGACGTCGATCACGGCACCTATCCTTTCGTCACCTCGTCGAACACCGTTGCCGGTCAGGCGGCGGGCGGTTCGGGCGTCGGTCCTGGCGCCATCGGTTACGTGCTCGGCATCACCAAGGCCTATACGACGCGCGTCGGCGAGGGTCCGTTCCCGACCGAGCTCACCGGCGAGACGGGCCAGCGGCTCGGCGAGCGCGGCCACGAGTTCGGCACGGTCACGGGGCGCAAGCGCCGCTGCGGCTGGTTCGACGCCGTCATGGTGCGCCAGGCGATCAAGACCGGCGGCATCACCGGCATCGCGCTGACGAAGCTCGACGTGCTCGACGGTTTCGACGAGATCAAGGTCTGCGTCGCTTACGAAGTCGACGGCAAGCGCCTTGATCATTTCCCGGCCGGCATGGACGCGCAGAGGAAAGTGACGCCGGTCTACGAAACGGTTGAAGGCTGGCAGGACAGCACGCAGGGCGCGCGCTCATGGGCGCAGTTGCCCGCCGCCGCCGTCAAATATGTGCGCTACGTGGAAGAACTGATCGAGGCGCCCGTGGCACTTCTCTCCACCTCGCCCGAACGCGACGACACGATCCTGATGAAAGACCCGTTCGAGGATTGAGGCGGTCGGCAATACAAACAAAAAGGGCGCCGGGAGAAATTCCGGCGCCCTCTTGTTACATACTGAGGCTGCAATGCCGGTTGGCCTTTACCATCAGTGTGTATGATTGAGGTTACTCATCGTACATAAAGATTCCTTGTATCGCACGAGTTTGCGGGTAGATCGCCACTAGCTCGGGCGTCACATGACACGAAAACTCTCCGGAAACTTCGAAAGCACCTCTTTGTGAAAAGATGCCGAGAAACAGTTGATAAAGCGACAGACTCTTGGGTAACAGATCTTTATCTGGCAATTCTGTCCGCAGCACCTCTATCGCTTCGCTGACTTTCAGCGATGGCCTTATTCTTTTAATCAAGGTGCATATATTTTCGCTAAACCTCGAGATGCTGTCTGGTTTCAACTCAGATGGAAGCGTTCCCTGTTCAAATAGCGATATGACAAATTCCGACACGTCACTTTGATCCTTCACCTGCGTCCAAGGACTTTCGTTTACGGCTGCTGCGAGATGATCAAAAGATGCGACTGCGGTGTCCAGACTCTCTGATATGGCTTTCAGCTGTGCGGCAAGACGGATTCGCTTCCAATCTATGGCAGAGCTCTTATAGACGAGCTCATGTGTCGCAACCGACCACGCGTGTTCGAATGCCGTTCGAACTTGTATTTCGAACTTGATGCCAAAAATTGACGGAACATCTAAGTCTGCGTCAGGGCGTTTTGGTATGCTCGCCACCACACGGGTTGAATCAAAGCGGAAAATATCAGGCGCTTTGTGAGTTTCCTTCTTGCTTCTGATGTTAGTGACATCGAACTTAGATCGACAGAAATCGATGACTGCATCTTCATAGGTTGCGTTGGGTACTATCAGTGTAAAAGCGACTAGGTCGTCAATCTGAGAAAAGCGTTTGTAGCGCCCCATTTCGATCTTTTCACTCAACGACGCCGCTGTCTTTATTCGGCCTGAGAAAGGAAAATTGTTCTGATCTGCAAACCCCCCCAGCGTCGCACTGACATGCTTCTTCAACTCCTCCAAAAAGGGGAGAACTGAGCTGAATTTTTGTTCGAGCAACTGTGGTATCATCATTGATCAATGCGTTAGTAGTTCGCCACTTATTATACCGCTCATAATGTTGACGCGTGTTTGCCGTGGTCCTTGATCATTGGACGCAGATCGAGCCGCAGCATAGTAAGAATCGGCAGGAGGAAATGTCGACCGCAATGCAGAATTCTCAACGAACTCCAGAAATCGATGTATTCGCGCTGAAGCATCAACTGGTTTCGGCATTCGACCAGTGTTTTGTAGAATATGGACGGCGCCCGCTAAGCTGTAGAAATCTGCTTGGTTTTTCAGTCGCGACTTGGTGAGTTCAGCATCTGGCTGGGCCGTTATGACGTCGGCGATCGTTATTAAGACTGTAGTGAAGGCGCGAGACACCTGCTCCCTCTCAGGCCAGTTCTCATCGCGCTCCGAATATGCCTCATCAAGTTGATCTTGGGAGTATGAGCGTGATCCTTGCTCCATCAACAAGAGCAAGTTTCCAACCATTTCCAAGTCTTTCATCTGCCTTCGCGATTGAGACGCCATCACCGGGAAATTTGAAGGTAAGATGTCTCCCATCTTTTCAGCGGCGGCCTCCACCTCTTGGATAAATTCGCCGTCGTATTTGGCATGTCTCAGTTCTTGTCTTGTCAGGCGCGCGACGTTGCGATTTATCCGATCAAAGATTTCTGTAATCAATCGTTCGTCTTCTTGCGGGACAAACTCGACCGCAAATTGATATCGCCAAACGTCAAGCTTCGATGGGTCTGTGAAGTCCTTAAAATATATCCCACGTAAGCTGGAGATGGTTGAGTCTTCATAGACAGGGAATTCGTCGTTAATGAACTCAAAGCAGGTTAGGAGCCTCTGTTTTCCATCAACGACATTGTATTTCGCTGTGCCTGAAGCGGAAATTTCTTCGTAGAGGAAAATAGCTGGGCAGGGAAAGTTATTCAGAACTGTGTCAATGAAGAAGTCCTTAAACCTTTGGCTCCAGATGCTGCGTCGCTGATACGGGGGATCCAGATTCAGCAAGCTACGCTTATGCAAGTCATAGAAGAATGCAAGATTCTGAAAGTTTGTTTTTCTTAGCAAGTGAATTTCTCCGTCAACGGATTTTGACATGAATCCTATGAGAATTCTTAATCTACATGGTAGGTGGTAAATTCAAAATTGTATTCTTTTTTAGTGAATATTTGGCTTGAAGAAGGAAATTTTTGACTTTCGTTCTGGTCTAAAGCGAGTCCACAAAAAAAGCGCCGGAGTTTCCCCCGGCGCCCTTCTTTTATCCGTGTACGGTCTTGTCAGGTGTTCTGCAGCAACGCGATGAAGATCAGCGCGTAGCCGATCACGCCGCCGAGCCAGCAGAGGGTGCGGATGCCCGCCACCGTGATCCCGGCCACATAGACGATCGCGTAGAGGATGCGCGCGATGATGAAGATCTGTGCGCCGAGGATGCTCAGTTCGGTGCTCACGCCAGCGAGATGCGCCGGTATCGCGAAGCAGGCATAGATCAGCAGATTTTCGAGATGGTTCAGATAGGCGCGCCGTGCGCGTGCGCCCCATCCCGCCGTCGTTGCGGCCTCGTCGCGATTGCCGATGCCCCAGCCAAGTCCCATCGCGGAGACGTTCGCATTGGCCGACAGCAGGATCAGCATGAAAAGCAGAAGACCGCCCCAGACGAGCGACCAGAGTTCCACGGACATGGGTTTCCTCCCCGGTTGATTGCCACCGCGGGAAGCTTGGGCGCGATTCGGCTCGTCCGCACGCGGAACTTCCTGCGCGGGCGCAAACGAATCACCTTCGGCGCAAACGAATCGTTCCGGTCTATTCCATCAGCACGGCGAGAAGCGCCCGATCGAAGAGCGGCACCATGCAGAGAACGATTCCGATGGTGGCGATCTGCCAGATGACGGTGCGCACCCAGGGAAGGCCCACCGCATAGGCGGGGAGATAGGCGAGGCGTGCCCAGAAATAGACCTGCGCGCCGATTTCGCTCCACATATCCGTGCGCTCGGTCGCATAGACGGCGAGCACCACCGCCGCGAAGATGGGGAAGGTTTCGAGGTAGTTGCGCAGCGCGCGCTCCATGCGCCCGGCAAGGCCGCTCGCTGGCCGGTGTTCGTCGCGCGCGCTCACCGTGTAGGCATTTCCCTCCTGCACCGTGTAGGCGAAGCTCTGCGCGCCCACCTGCACAAGCCCCAGCACGGCGGCCCAGAACAGCATCGCGATTTCGACGGTCATCGGCACCTCCCCTGATGTTTCATTCAGCCTATCCGATCTGCCCTTTACCTGCGTCATCGTCAGAGTCACACTCGCGACAACCGAGGGGGGCCGGCAGCAGCCGGCTGAGATGAGTCTGAAGCGGCTCACCACCCTTAAAACCTGATCCGGGTCATGCCGGCGAAGGGACGGGCATTGGCCGAAGGATGGCCGCCACCTCCGCTACCTTCCCGGATTTCCACGCGGCCCGAGAGCCGTCCAAGGAGATCCATGATGAATGTTCAAACATCCAGGGACGCGCTCCCGGAAGTCACCACCGGGCCGCTTCCCGCCAGTACCAAGATATTCACGAGCCCGCAAGGCTTCCCGGACCTGAAAGTGCCGTTCCGCGAGATCGCGCTGCATGCCACCGCCAATGAGCCGCCGGTCCGCGTCTACGACACGTCGGGCCCCTACACGGATCCCACGGCGAAGATCGATGTCGAGGCGGGTCTGCCGCGCCACCGCGAAGCCTGGATCGAGGCGCGCGGGCACACCGAGCTTTACGACGGCCGCGAGGTGAAGCCGGAAGACAATGGCAATGTCGGCGAGAAACATCTCGCCCGCGCCTTCCCGGTCGCCAACCGCCCGCGCCGCGGCCTGCCGGGTCATCCGGTCACGCAATATGAATATGCGAAGGCGGGCATCGTCACCGCCGAAATGGCCTATATCGCGGAGCGCGAGAACATGGGCCGCAAGCAGGCCGCCGCGAACGCCGCGCATCGTATCGCCGAGGGCGAGAGCTTCGGCGCCGATATTCCCGAGTTCATCACGCCGGAATTCGTGCGCGACGAAGTCGCCGCCGGCCGCGCCATCATCCCCGCGAACATCAATCACCCGGAACTCGAGCCGATGATCATCGGCCGCAACTTCCTCGTGAAGATCAACGCCAATATCGGCAATTCCGCCGTTGCCTCCTCGGTCGCGGAAGAAGTCGACAAGATGGTCTGGGCGATCCGCTGGGGCGCCGACAATGTCATGGACCTCTCGACGGGCCGCAACATCCACAACACGCGCGAATGGATCGTGCGCAATTCGCCGGTCCCCATCGGCACCGTGCCGATCTATCAGGCATTGGAAAAAGTCGACGGCATCGCCGAAGACCTCACTTGGGAAGTTTACCGCGACACGCTGGTCGAGCAGGCGGAGCAGGGCGTCGATTATTTCACCATCCATGCGGGCGTGCGCCTCGCTTACGTCCCGCTCACCGCGAAGCGCGTCACCGGCATCGTCAGCCGTGGCGGTTCCATCATGGCAAAGTGGTGCCTCGCGCATCACAAGGAGAGTTTCCTCTACACGCATTTCGAGGACATCTGCGACATCATGCGCCAGTACGATGTCTCCTTCTCGCTGGGCGACGGTTTGCGTCCCGGCTCCATCGCGGATGCCAACGACGAAGCGCAATTCGCCGAACTCGAAACGCTGGGCGAGTTGACGCAGATCGCGTGGAAGAAGGGCTGCCAGGTCATGATCGAGGGGCCGGGTCATGTGCCGATGCACAAGATCAAGGTCAACATGGACAAGCAGTTGAAGCATTGCGGTGGCGCGCCCTTCTACACGCTCGGGCCGCTTACCACCGACATCGCGCCCGGCTACGACCACATCACGTCGGGCATCGGCGCCGCCATGATCGGCTGGTTCGGCTGCGCCATGCTTTGTTACGTGACGCCGAAGGAACATCTCGGCCTGCCGGACCGCGCCGACGTGAAGGAAGGCGTCATCACCTACAAGATCGCGGCCCACGCCGCCGATCTCGCCAAGGGTCATCCCGCCGCGCAGCTTCGCGACGACGCGCTTTCCCGCGCGCGTTTCGAATTCCGCTGGGAAGACCAGTTCAACCTCGCGCTCGATCCCGAACGGGCGAAAGAGTTCCACGACCGCACGCTGCCGAAGGAAGCCCACAAGGTCGCGCATTTCTGCTCCATGTGCGGCCCGAAATTCTGCTCCATGAAAATCACGCAGGAAGTCCGCGACTATGCCGAAAGCGGCATGGCCGAAATGGCGTCGGAGTTCCGCAATTCCGGCGGCGAGATTTATCTCGAGGAAGCGGATGCGGCCGTGAAGGCATCGAACAAGGCGCTTGGCGGCAAGGCGGCGGAGTAAAAAAACTCAGTGTCATCCCGGGGCTTGTCCCCGGGACCCAATCCACGTCTCAGCAACACGAGACGCCCATGGATCCCGGCTTTCGCCGGGATGACAATTATTTTTAATGTTCCGCTACAAAAAACAATGTCACCCCGGCGAAAGCCGGGGCCCATGGGCGGATGACAAAGGTTTTATCGCCAAATGACCTTCCGGCGAAACACGCGCGGCGAAAAGCTGCCCGACGTTCTCGTCCCCGGCCTCGATGTCGTCTTTGTCGGCACGGCGCCGTCGCGCCGCTCCGCCGCCGCCGGCGCCTATTATGCCCATCCCGGCAACCGCTTCTGGCGGACGCTATACGAGACCGGCATCACGCCGCGTCTCTACGAGCCGCATGAATATCCGCAGATCATCCATCTCGGCATCGGCTTCACCGACATGGCGAAGCGTGCCTCCGGCATGGATCACGAGATCGATCCCGAGCTCTTCGAGGTCGAGCGCTTCGAGGAAGAGATGCGCCGATGCCGCCCGCGCGCCGTCGCCTTCACCTCGAAGAAGGCAGCGAGCGTCTGGATGGGTGTGCCGACGGCCCGCATTCAATATGGCCACCAGCGCCGCATCGCGGATTTCCCGGAAATCTTCGTGCTGTCCTCGCCCTCCGGCGCGGGACGGCGCGCCTGGACCATCGAGCCCTGGGCGGAACTCGCGCGGTTTCTCGGAGGGGCGAAGGTTTAGGAGGCGTCAATACAACTTCGTCATTGCGAGGAGCGCCGCAGGCGCGACGAAGCAATTCAGGGGCGGCAGGCGCATGCGTTAGCGGCCCCTGGATTGCTCGCTCCCTTACGGTCGCTCGCAATGACGAATTTACTGTTCTGACTCAAGCCGCCGCCTAAGCCGCCATCTGCACCCCGCGAATGAGCCGCCCCGGCAATACCCCCGTCGGCTCGTCATTCTCCGCCACGACGACGCCGGAAAGCACCGTCGCGCGGTAGCCTTTCGCGTCGATGCCCGTCCCGAGGGCAAGGCGGGGGCGGGCCACACGGCGAAGTGAAGGCTGACAGGGCTTTTTCGAGGGCGTAGTCTCCCTCACATCAGGGACCAGCGCCCGAACAAGGAGGCCAGCCGATGTTCAATCTCCGCCGCAAGACGCAGATGCCGTCGCCCGACGAGGCGCTGCCCGGCCGCGATTTCGAGATCCCGACCGCCACGCGCCATTTCGTCAACGGCGCGGCGCTCAAGGGGCCATATCCCGCGGGCAGCGAGACCGCGCTTTTCGGGCTCGGCTGTTTCTGGGGCGCGGAGCGGAAGTTCTGGGAATGCCCCGGCGTCCTCGTCACCGCCGTCGGCTATGCCGCCGGCCTCACGCCCAACCCGACCTACGAGGAAGTCTGCTCCGGCCTCACCGGGCACAACGAGGTCGTGCGCGTCGTCTACGACCCGAAGCAGGTCAGCTACGAGACGCTGCTGAAAACCTTCTGGGAATCCCACAACCCCACGCAGGGCATGCGCCAGGGCAACGATACCGGCACGCAATACCGCTCCGGC
>JACIYQ010000253.1 GCA_014359855.1 Parvibaculum sp. | reverse complement strand
AACATGATCGTCGAGACAGAAGTCATAAAACAGCTGCGCCGGCGCCACCTGTGTTCCCATCATCGCTCTGCCCTCCGATAAGCACAGCACGATGGAATCACGCACTCGGAGCCCGTTCAACCGCCGACTTAATCAACAATATCGGCGCGAAGCCGACATTCATTCAGCAATAGCGTGGCAGCGAGTTCGAATCCGTTGTCCTATGTCATCACTAAGTCTTGCGCGAGACTGCCCGCGATTTTCTGGGAGGACGATACGCGTCTTTCGAGACGTCAGCCGCGCGGCAGCTTGTCCTTCCCGGGTATTGCCGCCCTTAAGATCACGAAGGCATTGCCTGTATCAGCGACCACTCTGGGCATGCACCAGCGTCATCGCATAGCCACCATTCTGCTGGAGCGTCTGTACACGGACGCTTCGACCGGGGCTCAGATTCCAGTCCGTCGGATCGGCATCGATCCACGGGGAAGCCTGGCCCGGCCGTTGTTCGATCTGGACCGGAAGTGTACGCCCGCGCCATAGCGCGGAGTTCGGCGGAGACGGCGGTTTCACGGCATAATCGATGACGCCGTGCCTGCTGAACACGACGGTGAGGTCTTCGTCATGAAGCTCGGCATAGCGGCGCGCCGCTGCCGCCTTGCTGATGTCGAAGCGCGCATGCATGAACCGGACGGCTTCAAAGTCAGGCACGTCTCGCAGGTAACTTCCGATCAGGCGCCGCGGCGCGAGAAGCTCGATCGCGAAGCGATTGGCTTGTGCTTCCTGGATCGCATGCTGTGTCGAGTTGCCTTGCTCCCTCATGTCGCCCGAGCTGCAATCGAAACCTCTCGATGAAGTAGGTCGATGCCAGGGATGCAGAAAATGGCAAAGCTCATGTGCGAGCGTGTATTTGCGCCTTTGTGGCGCCGAATTGGTATTGAGCAGAACAGCGCCAGAGCCCTTCCCGGGCGTTGTGATGAGCGCGCCCTCAAGGCTTGCGAGCGGTTCCTCACGGATCTCGAGAATGTCGAGCGCCGATGCAATTTCCCGGATGGCAATCGGCCTAAAATCCAGTGTCACCTGATTGAGAATCGCCTCTGCCATGCGCTGGGTATCTCCGCCCGCCGCTTCGGCCTCCTCTTCGATGGCAATACGATCAAGGCGAAGGACCATCGAGAGACTTTCGGCGTTTCAGCAGGGACTGCAGCATATCATCCAGCAACGCGACGTCCTGAGTGTCGAGTTCCTGTGCCTGCCTGAACATGCGGGCAAGGGCGGGATCTGAGTCAGCTGCATCGATGTCTTCGCTGACGAGCCAAGCGACCGTCACCCCGAAATGATCTGCCAACCGGGTGACAAGCCCCATCGAGGGGTTGTCGGCACGGTTCTTCTCGATCTGCCAGATATGCGCCTTGGATACGCCGACGACATCAGCAACATCTT
Source organism: Parvibaculum sp. (assembly GCA_014359855.1). Lineage (GTDB taxonomy): Bacteria > Pseudomonadota > Alphaproteobacteria > Parvibaculales > Parvibaculaceae > Parvibaculum. The sequence goes on along the minus strand of JACIYQ010000253.1, from coordinate 2,533 downwards.
GTAGTGATTGGCCATTTTGCAAGCGCAAAGCATGAATCTTGGTGGCGAGGCTCATGGGATCACCTTTCCCGGTTGCCCAGGTGCGTTTTCTACAGTTGCCGCAATCATAGCACCTTGATTGACTATGGCAACGCGTTTTTTTAATCTTACGAAATCGGTAACAGCCAGTTGAGGCTTAAAAGATGAATGCGGCGGACCTGAAAATCGAAACACTGGCCATTTCGGCCCTGAAACCCTGGGAGCGCAATGCGCGAACCCATTCGAAGAAGCAGATCGGCGAGATCGCCGAGAGCATCCGGACCTTCGGCTTTACGAACCCGGTGCTGATCGACCGAGAGGACACGATCCTTGCAGGACATGGGCGGGTGGCGGCCGCCCGCTTGCTCGCCATGCGGGAAGTGCCTTGTGTGCGGCTCGAGAACATGACGCCGACCCAGAAGCGCGCCTATGTGCTGGCGGACAACAAGCTCGCTCTCAATGCGGGCTGGGATGAGGAGTTGCTCGGGGAAGAGCTTCAGGCGCTGCTCGAGATCGATCTCGACTTCGATATCGGGGTCGCGGGCTTCTCGATCCCGGAGATCGACAGCCTGATCGAGGGATTGAACCCGGAAGAGCAGGGGGATCCCACGGCCGACCTTTTGCCCGAGGATGACGAGCGTCAGCCCGTATCAAGAGAAGGTGATATCTGGCAACTCGGGCCCCATCGCCTGATCTGCGGCAGCGCGCTTGAGCCGCGTACCTTCCACCGGCTGATGGGCAAGGAGCGGGCGCGGATGGTCTTCACGGACCCTCCATACAACGTGCCCATCGACGGTCATGTAAGTGGTCTCGGTAGGATCAAGCACCGCGAGTTCGCGATGGCTTCTGGCGAGATGACGCGCGGCCAGTTCACGGAGTTCCTTGAGACGGCCTTCCGCAACTTGGTCGATCACAGTCTCGATGGCTCGATCCATTTCGTGTGCATGGACTGGCGCCACATGGGCGAGATGCTGGAGGCGGGCGAGGCTGTCTATACCGAACTCAAGAACCTCTGTGTCTGGGCTAAGGACAATGGCGGCATGGGGGCTTTCTACCGATCGCGCCATGAGCTGGTCTTCGCCTTCAAGAACGGCACGGCACCTCACATCAACAGCTTCGAACTCGGTCAGCATGGCCGCTATCGGACCAATGTCTGGGAATATCGGGGTGTGAACACGATGAGGGCAGGTCGGCTGGAAGAACTCGCTCTTCATCCGACCGTGAAGCCGGTTGCGATGATTGCCGATGCGATCAAGGACGTCTCGAAGCGGGGTGAGACCGTGCTCGATGCCTTTGGCGGCAGCGGTTCGACCTTGATCGCCGCTCACAAGACCGGGCGCCGCGCACGGCTCATCGAACTCGACCCGATCTATGTCGATCGCATCGTGAAGCGTTGGCAGGCCTTTGCCCATGATGACGCAGTACTCGACGGCACGGGGCAAAGCTTTGCCGAAGTTGCAAGCCTGCGTCAGGCGGAGCTTGAGACACCGGCACATCCTGAGAGTGCGGATATTGTGGAGCCGGTGGAATGAGTAGCAGCGGCAACGATCACGGGGCCGGGGGCGAACTCGTTCCCTATAAGGTTGGTTATGGCCGGCCGCCTGCGGCAACACGGTTCCGTCCGGGGCAGTCCGGCAATCCCCGCGGGCGTCCCCGGAAGTCGCGCCTGCCGGATCATTTCCCGAAGCTCAATGAGGAGCGCCTGAAACAGGTGACCCTTCAGGAAGCCTATCGCAAGATCACGATCCGCGACGGGGACCGGACAGTCGATCTCACTATGGCCGAAGCCGTGATACGGAGCATCGGCCTCAACGCAGCCAAAGGCGACAAACGTTCACAGAAGATGTTCACCGAATTGCTGCGCACAGTCGAGATGGAGAACAAGGCGCTCTATGACGAGTACCTGAAAACCATGATCGAATATAAGTCTGCTGGCGAGAAGGAAATTGAACGATGCAAACGCCTCGGGATCGATCCGCCTGAGATGCTTCCGCATCCCGATCACATCCACATCGATATGCGCACCGGCGAGGCGGTTGTACGTGGTCCCTTCACCAGAGATGAGAAGAAGATTTGGGATGGTGCGCGGGAGTTCAAAGAAGATATTGGAGAAGAAATTGACCGTCTGAAGAAAATGCTGAAGGCGGAGCCAGGCAACAAGAATCTGCAGAAGGCTCTTCGGCAAAATCTTGGCATTCAGAAGCGTATGGCTCAATTGCTGGGAGAGTGAAGAGGTGGTCAAACCAAAGAGCGCGAACGCGAAAGACACTCGTCATGCTTCGGGCAGGAGTAGAGAAAGATCATCCGCCGGATGAACGAGGAAGCCTGTAGTATAGAGCCTCCAGAGCCTCAGAGCCCGGTTGAAAATTATTGTTGAGTGGTTTCAGCGACTTGTGATTCACCGGATTTGCAAAAATCATGGAGGATCAAATGGCCTGGACCGAAACCACTCGGGCGCAGCATGACAGAAGTTCGCTGCGCTATGCAAGCGACGTCACGGACGCGGAATGGGAGA
>JACIYQ010000252.1 GCA_014359855.1 Parvibaculum sp. | reverse complement strand
TTCGGCCACCCGGAAGTCTACATCCTGATCCTGCCGGGCTTCGGCATCATCAGCCAGATCATCTCGACCTTCTCGAAGAAGCCCGTCTTCGGCTATCTCGGCATGGCCTATGCCATGGTCGCGATCGGCTTCGTCGGCTTCATCGTGTGGGCGCACCACATGTACACGGTCGGCATGTCGGTCAACACGCAGGCTTACTTCACGGCGGCCACCATGGTCATCGCGGTGCCCACGGGCATCAAGATCTTCTCCTGGATCGCGACGATGTGGGGCGGTTCGATCCAGTTCCGCACGCCGATGGTCTGGGCGATCGGCTTCATCTTCCTCTTTACCGTCGGCGGCGTGACGGGCGTGGTGCTCGCCAATGCCGGCGTCGACCGTGCCCTGCACGACACTTATTACGTGGTGGCGCATTTCCACTACGTGCTGTCGCTCGGCGCCGTCTTCGCGATCTTCGCGGGCTGGTACTACTGGTTCCCGAAGATCAGCGGCTACATGTATTCCGAGTTCTGGGGCAAGCTGCACTTCTGGGTCACGTTCGTCGGTGTGAACCTGGTCTTCTTCCCGCAGCACTTCCTCGGTCTTCAGGGCATGCCGCGCCGCTACGTGGACTATCCCGATGCCTTCGCCTACTGGAACTACATCTCGTCGATCGGTTCCTACATCTCGGCCTTCGGCGTCGTGATCTTCCTGACCGGCCTCGTGCTGGCATTCCTCCGCAAGGAGAAGGCCGCGAACAATCCCTGGGGCGAGGGCGCGACGACGCTCGAATGGACGCTATCCTCGCCGCCGCCGTTCCACCAGTTCTCGGAACTGCCGCGGATCAAGTGATAACCGCTCCGGCCGGGGACGACCCGGCCGGAGCACCGTTTCCGGCGAGGCTTTGACGCGCTTCGCGACGGCACACAACAAAGAGACCAGACGAGTTCATGCCGGATACCGCGATCAGCAGCGAACGTGCGGAAACCTTGCCCGATGGCGGCATGGGGACGGCGCGCGACTTTTTCGAGCTGCTGAAGCCGCGCGTCATGTCGCTCGTGATCTTCACGGCGCTTGTCGGGATCGCGGTTGCGCCCGGCGGCATTCATCCCGTGATCGGGTTTACGGCGCTGCTCTGCATCGCAGTGGGCGCGGGAGCGTCCGGCGCGCTGAACATGTGGTACGACGCCGATATCGACGCGCGCATGGCGCGGACGGAAAATCGTCCGATCCCTTCGGGCCGCGTGACGCCAGGCGAGGCGGCAGGTTTCGGCGCAATCCTTTCCGTCTTCTCCGTGATGACGATGGGTGTGCTGGTGAACTGGGTGGCGGCCGCGCTTCTCGCCTTCACGATCTTCTTCTATGTCGCGATCTACACGATGTGGCTGAAGCGGCGCACGCCGCAGAACATCGTGATCGGCGGTGCCGCGGGCGCCTTCCCGCCCATGATCGGCTGGGCCGCCGTGACGGGCAGCGTTTCGCTCGAAAGCGCCGCACTCTTCCTCATCATCTTCATGTGGACGCCGCCGCATTTCTGGGCGCTCGCGCTCTGCCGCAGCGGCGACTACGAGAAGGCCGGTGTGCCGATGCTCCCCGTCGTCGCGGGCGAGAAGAAGACGCGCGGCCAGATCATGCTTTATTCGCTGGCACTCGTGCCGGTGACGCTGCTGCCCGGGCTCATGGGTTTCGCGGGCGCGCTCTATATGGGGGCGACGGCGGCGCTGGGCCTTGGGTTCCTGTGGCTCGCCTTCGGCCTCTGGCGCACGCGCGCCGGCGCGGCACAGGAAAAGGCGGCGATGCGCCTTTTCGGATATTCGATTGTCTACCTGTTCCTCATTTTCTCGCTTCTCCTGGTCGAGAAGCTGACCGGCCTGGGCGCGTTCCCCGCGAGCGCCCTCCTGCCGGCGATGTGAGGCGGCATGGACGAAGAAAAGGACGAAGGCGAGCGTCACAAGATCGGTGCGCCGCACTGGACGGAAGAACAGATCAAGCGCCGGCGGCAGCGTAACCTCGCCATCGCCTGGGCGCTGGCAGGTTTCATCGTCCTGTTCTTTGTGGTGACGATCGTGAAGCTGGGAGGCAATCTGGCGAACCGGCCGATTTGACGCCGGGCGCGACGATGCCTCGAAATGGACTATGATTTCCGGCATGTGCCGGAGCAGAATTTGGTCGATCGCGCTGCCCGGAAGGGAGCGCGCTGAAGCGGAGAAGAGGGGACATGGCTGACGCCCACGCCAAACATCACGACTATCATCTTGTAGACCCGAGCCCCTGGCCGATCGTCGGTTCGATCGGTGCGTTCGTGCTCGCGATCGGCGCCATCAACTGGATGCACGGCTCGGCGCCATGGATCATGCTCATCGGTTTTGCCATCGTATTCTATACGATGTTCGGCTGGTGGCGCGACGTGATCCGCGAGGCGCATCGCGGCGACCATACGCCGGTGGTGCAGCTTCACCTGCGCTACGGCATGCTGCTTTTCATCGCTTCCGAGGTGATGTTCTTCGTTGCCTGGTTCTGGGCTTTCTTCGACGCGAGCCTTTTCGCCGGCGAGGCGAAGCAGGCCGCGCGCGTCGCCTTCACCGGCGGTCACTGGCCGCCCCAGGGCATCGAAGTGTTCGATCCGTGGCACCTGCCGCTCTTCAACACGATCATCCTGCTGACATCGGGCACGACGGTGACCTGGGCGCATCACGCGCTTCAGCATGGCGACCGCAAGGGCCTCGTGCAGGGGCTCACCCTGACGGTGGTGCTCGGTGCCTTCTTCACCTGCGTGCAGGCCTATGAGTATGCGCATGCGGCCTTCTCCTTCGGCGGCAGCATCTACGGCGCGACCTTCTTCATGGCGACCGGCTTCCACGGTTTCCATGTGCTTGTCGGCACGATCTTCCTGATCGTCTGCCTGCTGCGCGCGATCAAGGGCGACTTCACGCCGAAGCAGCATTTCGGCTTCGAGGCGGCGGCCTGGTACTGGCACTTCGTCGACGTGGTCTGGCTGTTCTTGTTCTTTGCGATCTACATCTGGGGCGGCCACGGCGGAGCGATCCACGGCGCCTGAGCTTTCGCGGAAACGGTTCGGTGAGAGAATCGGGGGGCGGGTCTGCGGCAGCGGCTCGCCCCTTGTCATTTGGAAAGACGAGGAGACGCATCATGACGGATAAGCAGGAGACGATGCCCTCGTCTATCGAAGTCGGCCTCAAGGGCTGCTGCCCGCGCTGCGGCAAGGGCAAGCTCTACAAGGGATTTCTGGACCTCGCACCGAAATGCGACGTCTGCGGGCTCGACTATTCCTTTGCCGATGCGGGCGACGGGCCGGCCGTCTTCATCATGATGATCGCGGGCTTCGTCGTCGTGGGCCTCGTTCTCTGGGTGGAGGTCACCTGGTCGCCGCCCTATTGGGTTCATGCGGCTCTGTGGATCCCGTTGACGCTCGCGCTCACCATCGGCCTCATTCGCCCGTTGAAGGGATGGCTGGTGGCGCAGCAATACCGCCACCGGGCCGAGGAGGGCCGTCTCGAGAAATGAGTTTGCGCGACAATTACTTCTCCCGGCGCTTCTTCCGGCCGCTGCTCTGGCCGACGCTCATGACGCTCGCGGCGCTGCCTGTGCTGATCGGGCTCGGGCTCTGGCAGGTCGAGCGGCTCGCCTGGAAGGAAGCGTTGCTCGCGCGGATCGAGACGCGGCTCGATGAGGCGCCCGTGGCGATGCCGCGCCCCGAGGCATGGGAAACGCTCGATGCGGAAGCGGAGAAATTTCGCCGCGTGACGCTGACGGGGCGCTTCCTCGACGCGGAGTTTCATCACTTCACGCAAGATGCGGGCGGCGCGGCAGGCTACAGCGTGCTGAGCCCCTTCGAAGTGGAGGAGGGCGCGGTGGTGTTTGTCGATCGCGGCTTCGTGCCTTTGCCGCTGAAGGATGCGCATGGGGCCGCGCCCGACGGCGAGGTGACGTTCACCGGCGTCATGCGCGAGCCGCAGGCACGCAGTTCGTTCGACGGACAGGACGACCTTGAGAAGAATGTCTGGATGGTGCGCGATCCCGCCACGATGGGCGCAACGCTTGAAGGGGTGACGATCGCGCCCTTCATCGTCGAGGCGGAGGCGGGCAGTTTCGCCGGCGAATGGCCGAAGCCGAAGGGCGCGCGCATCGACATTCCGAACAATCATCTCGACTACGCGCTGACCTGGTTCGGCCTCGCGGTTGTGCTTCTCGGCGTCTACATTGCCTATCACAAGGCGAACGGACGGATCGGACGGGAACGGACAAAGGCATGAGCGGGCGCAATTCGACGGCGGCATACGAGGCATTGAAGGATCGCTTCGAGCGGCTCGCCGCGCTGTCGGGCGCGCAGGCGGTGCTGCATTGGGACCGCGCGACCATGATGCCGGAAGGCGGCGCCGGCGCGCGCGCCGAGCAGCAGGCGATCCTCTCGCTCATCGCCCATGAAACGCTGACGGCGCCGGAGGTTGCCGGCCTGATCGATGAGGCGCGCGAGGCGGATGGGCTCGATCCCTGGGACCGCGCGAACCTGCACGAGATGGCGCGCCTCCACGCTCACGCGACAGCGACGCCGGCCTCGCTCGTCACGCGGCTGTCGCGGCAGAAGTCGGCGGCCGAAATGGTCTGGCGGAAAGCACGGGCCGCGAACGATTATGCGAGCCTCGCGCCCGAACTCGACAAGCTGATTGCGCTGGTGCGCGAACAGGCGGCCGCGAAGGCGGAGGCGCTGGGGCTCGATCCCTATGACGCGCTGCTCGACGGCTACGATCCGGGCCGCCGCTCGGCCGATATCGACGTGTTGTTTGCCGAGCTCGAAAGCTTCCTGCCGGGGCTTTTGCGGGAGGTGATGGAGCATCAGGCGCGCGGGCCCGCCGCACTTCCCATCGAGGGCCCTTTCCCCGTCGCCTTGCAGGAAAAGATCGGCCGCGAGGTGATGGACCTCATCGGCTTCGACTTCGCGCATGGCCGCCTCGATGTGAGCCACCATCCCTTTACCGGCGGCGTGCCGGACGACAGCCGCATCACCACGCGCTACGACGAGGCGGATTTCACCGAAAGCCTGATGGCGGTGATCCACGAGACGGGGCATTCGCTTTATGAACGCGGATTGCCGCCCGAATGGCGCAGCCAGCCGGCCGGGCGCGCGCGCGGCATGACCATCCATGAGAGCCAGTCGCTCCTCTTCGAGATGCAGGCGGCGCGGACGGAGAGCTTCATCCGCTTTCTCGCGCCGCGCCTGAAAACAGGCTTCGGCGGCGAGGGGCCGGCCTGGGAACCTGAAAACGTCCTTCGCCACTATCGCCGCGTCGCGCCGGGCTTCATCCGCGTGCAGGCGGACGAGGTGAGCTATCCGCTGCATGTGATGCTGCGCTATGGGCTGGAACGCGCGATGATCGCGGGCGAACTGACGGCGAAGGATCTGCCCGCCGCCTGGAACGAAGGCATGGAGCGGATGCTCGGCATCGTGCCGCCGGACGATGCGGCGGGCTGCATGCAGGACATCCATTGGCCGTCCGGTTCCTTCGGCTACTTTCCGACCTACACGCTGGGCGCGCTGGCGGCGGCGCAGCTCTTCGCCGCGGCGAAGCAGAGGCATGACGGGATCGAGGAGGCGCTGGGGCAGGGCGATTTCGCGCCGCTTCTCGGTTTTGTGCGGACCCATGTGCATGGCAAGGGAGCCAGCCGGACGCCCGACGAGATCGTCTCCGAGGCGACCGGCGAGCCGCTGGGCACGGCGGCCTTCAAGGCGCATATCGAGGCGCGATACCTCGGTAAGTAGTTGAAATAAAAGACATTTGAGGTGCAGCAGGATGCCGATTGCCTCCCGCGGCGCCCGGGGCTAGGTTACCCCCGACCGCAGCCGCCCTGTTTCCGGCAGCCGGCTATCCTGGAGATTATGGTGAAATACGTCAGCACGCGGGGCCGCGCCCCGGAGCTTGAATTCGAGGACGCTTTGCTCACGGGCCTGGCGCGCGATGGCGGTTTGTATGTTCCCGCCGTCTGGCCGCACTGGAGCAAGGACGAGATCGCGAGCCTCGCCGGCCTCTCCTATGAGGAGACGGCTTTCCGTGTCATGCGGCCTTATATCGGCGCGTCGATCGCGGATGCGGACCTCCGCGCGATGATCGAGGGCGCCTATTCGGGCTTCCGCCACGAAGCGGTTGTGCCGCTGCGGCAAATGGCAGCGAATGACTGGCTGCTCGAACTCTTCCACGGGCCGACGCTCGCCTTCAAGGACGTGGCGATGCAGATTCTCGCGCGCCTCTTCGACCATGTGCTGGCGGCGAAGGGACGGCGCATCACGGTGGTGGGCGCGACCTCGGGCGATACGGGCTCGGCCGCGATCGAGGCCTTCCGGGGCCGCGACACGACCGACATTTTCATCCTGCATCCGAAGGGCCGTGTCTCGGAGGTGCAGCGCCGCCAGATGACGACGGTGCTGGACGCCAATGTCCACAACATCGCCGTCGACGGCTCCTTCGACGATTGCCAGGCGCTGGTGAAGGCGATGTTCAACGACCACGCCTTCCGCGACGAGGTGAGCCTTGCGGGCGTGAACTCGATCAACTGGGGCCGCGTGATGGCCCAGATCGTCTATTTCTTCACGAGCGCGGT